>JAXMIV010000720.1:0-5289 GCA_034377045.1 Prosthecobacter sp.
CAAAATTTCCTCGTCGTGGCCGGACCAGGGACTTGGATCATCGGCGTCTTCTCTCCTTCAATCAGCAGCATCCATTGAACCTGCTTGCCCGGCAGGTGCTCGGCCGTTGTCCAGAGCAATACATCGTTAGGCGAGCCGTCAGGCACGCCAAAGGCCACTTCGTGCGTCTTGGGTTGCCAGCGCCACACCGCCGTGAGCAACTCATGCGCTTGCCCATCCGGCGCCGGGGAGAAGGAGGCAGGAGTGGCGGGGTCCCATTGCTGGCGTCGTTCGAAAGCCAGTGGTGCCAAATCCTCCAGGCTCTTGGGTTGGCCGCCCTGATGGACTTGCAGGATCTTCTGCACAGCAGCGCGTGCGGTGTCCTCGTCGGGAATCATCGGATTGCCGCCGTAGTCCGCCGTGATCTCCAATTGCACCACGCCTTCGCTGATCTGCATCTTGGCCACCAAAAACTCACAGGCATGGCCGGAAGCAAACAGGGGAGCCATCACGGCTCCCCCGGCAAGAAGATAAACAATGGCGGCAACGCGTGGCATCATTTCTTGTTCCACCGCAGAATGCGGCCAAACAGATTCCACTCCGTCTCCAGGATGTTGCCCTGGTTATCAAACGTGATGCCGTGAGGCGAGGTGACCGTGCCTTGCTTCCAATCGGTCGGCGGCACTTTCGGTGTGTTGGTTTGGCCGGCAGTGTCATTGGCGCCGAGCGCTGCCACCAAGTTGCCTTCCTTGTCCCAGACGCTCACACGACCGGCGATTTCCGCCACGCACATCAGGTCGCCATGAAACGAGGCGCTGCTCGGCCGGCGCAGATCCTTATCCGCCACCACCTTGATCAGGTTGCCATCGAGGTCGAGATGCAGAATGCGATTGTTGCCACGGTCACAGGCCAGAATGCGCACTGGCTCAAAGCGGCGATCAATGAAAATCTTGTGCGTGTTCGCCAGCTTCAAAGGTTCACCAGATCCGCCAAACACCTTCTTGAACTTGCCATCACGGCCAAAAACAAAGATCCAGCTCTGGCCGTAGCCATCCACGACAAAGATGTCGCCATTCGGCGCCACATCACAATTCGTCAACTTCAACCCTTTCGCCCCAGCTTTGCCCTCTGGAAAGGCGGTGGTCGGGATCTCCAGCACGACAGTGCCGTCCAACTTCGCTTTAATCACCTTCGCCTCGCCCAGCACCGCTCCAAAGATGTACTCGACACCCTCATCCTTGCGGATCACAAAACCGTGCAGTGACGGCGGCAGGTTCAGCGCCTTGATGAATTTGCCATCCGGACCGTACACCTGGATGCCAGCGCCGGCATCCTGGACGCTGACATAAAAGTTGCCGGCAGCGTCGCAGGCGATTTCGCCGTGGCCATTGCCAATGGTTTCCTTGCCAGGCGGCGGCTTGATAAAGTCCGCCTGGAATTCATAAGCCGCTTCAGCAGTGGCAGAGCTGCCCAAAGCTAGGGCGAGGAGGAGAGAGAAGATTGGTTTGTGCATGGCAGGACCATTTCAAACGGTGCCCGCCCGCCAAGTCAATCACCGCCATGGGCGATTCACTGAACCCCATCAGCGCCTGGGCCGTTGAACTCCCCTCTCCGCCTGCTACAGGGAGGGTATGCCGATGGCCCCCCGCAAGTTCAATCCCCATCCCTTTGCCTATCACCAGGAGCTCGATGTTCGCATCGATAATCTGACCAACCTGGGCGCCGGCGTGGCTCGGGTGGACGGGTGGGTGGTGTTCGTGCCCTTTGCCCTGCCGGGTGAATTGGTGCGCTGCCGGGTCTTCCGCAATTACAAAAACTACAGCGAGGCCGACCTCGTGGAGGTCCTGGAGCCGTCCGCGGATCGTGTCCCGGCGCCCTGTCCGCTCTTCGGCCAATGTGGCGGCTGTCAGTACCAACAGTTGGCCTATGAAAAGCAGCTCCTCTGGAAACAACGCCAGGTGGAGGAACTGCTGCGGCACATGGCCCAGATCGAACACCCCGTCCTGCCCGTGATCCCCTCGCCCCGGCAGTACGGCTACCGCTCCAAGATCACCCCACACTTCCAGAAGCCCAAGCAGGGGGAAATCGGCGCCATCGGCTTTCTCCGCGCCGGCACGCGCAATTCCATGATCGACGTGCCGCAGTGCCCGATCGCCATGCCGCAACTGAACGAGCAACTGACTAAGGTCCGCGAACGAGCCAAAGCGAATCAAGACGCTTATAAGAACGGCGCCACGCTGCTGATGCGGGCGGCAGCCAATGGCGTCCTGACCCGTGCCGACGAACTCGCCATCGAGCAGGTGGGCGAGGTCCGCTTCGAGTTCCAGGCCGGCGATTTTTTCCAAAACAACCCCTTCATCCTGCCTGCCTTCGTCGACTACGCCATCGCCGAAGCCCGTGCCTGCGGTGCCCGTTTCCTGGTGGATGCGTACTGCGGCAGCGGCCTTTTCGGCATCAGCGCCGCCCGTCATTTCGAGGAAGTGATCGGCGTCGAAGTGTCCGAAAGCGCCGTCAGAAAAGCCGCCCATAACGCCGAAATCAACGCCCTCGCGAATTGCCGCTTCATCGCCGCCGACGCCCGCCACATCTTTGAGCAGGTCTCCCACCCCGGAGCCGAAACCGTCGTCATTGTCGATCCCCCCCGTGCCGGTTGCAGCGAGGAGTTCCTCCAGCAGCTCTTCGCCTTCAGCCCCCACCGGGTCGTCTACATCTCCTGCAACCCGGCCACCCAGATGCGGGATCTGGCGCTTTTTACCCAGGCCGGCTACCAGCTGGACAAAGTGCAGCCCTTCGACCTCTTCCCCCAAACGAAGCACCTCGAGTGCGTCATGACGATCTCTAAAAACTAACAAATTCTCCATTTTCAAAAACGAGAACCAAAAAAGATCGAGTTTTGCATAAATTAAAGTTTACTTAATTATCGAAGTTAGCTAAATGGATTGCCAATCCCGTGGCTTCCATGACTCTCTCTCCCGAAACAATCAGACCTGATGCCCTGGCTGAGCTTGAACAGGGCCTCGAGCAAATGAAAACCGCCAACTACTACCTTCGGGTGGCGTTGGACCAAGTGCCGGAAGGCGTTTTGATCGTGGAGGCCGAAAGTTCCGGCTCTTCCGGTCCGCGAGTGCTTTTCAGCAATGCGACCGCAGCCGTTATGGTGGGCGTGGAGCCTGAAAAGGGCCTGCGCGGCATGGGGATCGCCGATCTTGCCGTCGGTGACCTCGATGCCTGCACCCTCCTGCAAAGCCTGAATCAGGCGGTGGAAAACGGCGGCATGCATGAGTGCGAATGCGCCCTGCAAAACTTCTACGGCCAGCCGCCCCAGCGCTGCCGCTGGCGGGTGCGCGCCGTCTTCAACAGCCTGCGCAAACTGCTCAATTTCACCCTCCTCATCACCCCCGTTTCCGCCACCTCGGCGGCCGCGGTCAGGACCAATCCCCTGCGTGGCGATGATCTCGATGCGCAGTCCGATCAGTTGAAGCACGACAACCTCGCGGCCCTCGCGCAAGGCATCGCCCACGACGTCAACAACCTGCTTGGCCCCGTCACGGTGCGGCTGTCGAACCTCATGCAGCAGATCGGTTCGCAGCCGGGCCTGCATGAAGAATTGCAGTTGATCTTCAGCGGCCTCAAACGCGCCAAGCAATTCACCTCCCAGGTCGTCACCGCCTGCAAAGCCAAACCGCATCAGGTCCAACCGATCGATGTCACCGCGATCATTGAGGATACGGTCAAACTCGCCGGCGCCGGCGCCAATGTACAGGTGCGTGTGCGCCTCGCCGAAGGCCTGCGCTGGCCCGTGGCCGATGGTGTCAAAATCAGCCAGGTGCTGCAAAACCTCATCCTCAATGGCATCCAGGCCATGCCGCAGGGCGGCTACATGGACATCGAGGCGGAAAATGTCGATATCGGCCTGGGCCAGGATGCGCTGATCAAGCCTGGCGCGTATGTGAGTCTCGCCGTGCGTGACCGCGGCTGCGGCATCGCCACGGAAAATCTGCAGCGGCTGTTTCGTGAAACTTTCACCACCAAGCCCGATGGCAATGGCATTGGCCTAACCACCTGCAAGCGTTTCGTTAAAGCTCTCGATGGCGATATCCGCGTCTCATCGCGATTGAATGTCGGCACCGAATTCACCGTCCTGCTTCCCGCCGTGCCGGCGCCTGAATCCGCAGCCACGGGCAAGGCACGGGCGGACGTTCCACCCGTGCCCCTGCGCAACGGCGAAGGCCGCGTCCTCATTGTCGATGACGAGGACGATCTGCGCAAAGTCGCCCACATGATCCTCAAACGCTGCGGCTACACCGTCGTCGAATGCGACAACGGCCAGGACGCCGTGAAGATCTATCAAAGCCTCGCCCGCACCGACACACCACCCGATGTCGTCCTCATGGATCTCACCCTGCGCGGCGGCATGAACGGCGGCGAAACCGCCGAGGAAATTCTCCGCTTCGATCCCGACGCCCGCCTCATCGTCACCAGCGGCAGCGTCAATGAAGAGGTGCAGATGAGCTTCCTCGAAAAAGGCTTCCTCGGCGTCCTGCCCAAACCCTACGAAGCCGGCGAACTCACCCAACTCGTCCACAGCGTCATCACCATGATGCGCCGGGCGTAAGCTCGTCGCAAGAGGGTGGCGTTATCGAATCCTCTGTCAGGATGCGAAGCTGTCTCGGCATTCACCTAGAACCGTGAATCATCCTAAGCCTAAGCTAGAAAAGGCTCAGGAAGGTTAAGTATCCGTGCATAAATTGCTTCGAGGCAAATATAGGCTTGTGCCTGGATGCGGATTTTGAGATACCCTTCCGGAACTCAGAAAAATCTATGCGT
This sequence comes from Prosthecobacter sp., assembly GCA_034377045.1. Taxonomy (GTDB): domain Bacteria; phylum Verrucomicrobiota; class Verrucomicrobiia; order Verrucomicrobiales; family Verrucomicrobiaceae; genus Prosthecobacter. The sequence goes on from JAXMIV010000720.1 coordinate 4,807, forward strand.
GAATCTCCCGATCGCGATGCAAGCGCCTGCCCTCACGGTCGAGGCCACTCCCAAATTCTGACGACCTTAAGGCGCTGGTCACGGCATGCCTGGCTGCTGCATGGGTGGCTGATCGCCAGTTTGGTTCTCATGCCCTTTCCGCAGGTTTATTCGGAGTGGGTGGACACCGACAGCGACAGCACGGTCGACTCCTGGAATGACGGCAGCACGACGCATTCTTTGGCCTCTCTGGATGCCACCAGCCAGGACATCGACACCGACAATGCTTACAACAGTGAGGAGTTGCAGTATGCCTCCAACCCCTTTGTCTTCGACACTGACGGTGATGGGCTGGATGACGGGACGGAAATCCATGTGGCCATTCAGGGCGCACTGAAGAGCTACTCGCTGACCAGTTGGGACAGCAACGGCGACTCCGTCAGCGATCACGATGATTTCTACGGTTTCATGGCGGTCACTTATCCCGGCGGCCAGTTGCCTTCC
>JAXMIV010000721.1:0-4490 GCA_034377045.1 Prosthecobacter sp.
GACGATGCTGAGAACATAGTTGGGATCCCAGAACATGTAGGCGCGGTCCAGGGGACGCTTGGGATGGTTGTGAATGGCCATCTTGATGTCAAACTCCTTCACCAGCGCTTCGATCTGGTCGAGTGCGGCAACTTCCGGTTCTGTGACCACCACGCCGATACCCATGGTTTTGCAGAATTCGAAAACCTTGCGGTCTTCGGCAGCGTCCTTGCCCAGTTTGACGACGCCGTAACCGACTGGCGTGAGGCCCTTTTCAGCGAGCTTCGCCTTGACGGCGGCGATGGCTTCCGGCGGCGAGCTGTGATTGAACTTCACCTCCTTGTTGCCTGGATTTAGCCCCTGGCCTGGATAGAATTCGATCGTCTTGCCACCGGCAGCCGCGGTCTTGTCGATGGCCTCCATGACGGAGTACATGCGGAAGCTGTAAGCCTGGCAACCGGCGTAAAATAAGCCGACCTTGGCGGATTCAGGCAGAGTACCCGCGAAACTGGATGCGGCGAAGAGGGAGAGAAGGAGAAGTAATTTCTTCATGGATGGAGGGGAACGGATGGCGAGGCGGAGTCTTGCGGCAAGCGGGATAAAGCGGGAGTTCGCCAGCGCTGCGGCCGAGCGGTCCGATAGCAGACTCCCCGTGGGTTCGTATGCTGTGACAACCATGCGCCTGTCCTGTCTTCTTCCCGCCTGCCTGATCTCCACCGTGTTCACGGTTGCCGCTCAGGAATCACCTTTGCCTTCCGCCAAGCCCGTTCCCCGTGTGCAGGCGGTACCCATGCCGCATCACATCACCTCGTTTCAATTGGACGGGCGCGAACTGACGGCCTGTCATTTTGACCCCCTGGACATGCGGCCCTTTTGGCACCCCATTCGTGCCTCCCGCGATGTCAGCCTGACACGCATGGGGCACCCGCATGATCCGCTGACGCACAGTCATCATAACAGCGTCTGGGTCACCCATAACATGGTCAACGGCCTCGACTTCTGGGGTGACTACGCGAAACAGCAGGGGCGCATCGTTAATGTCGAGGTCTCGCGCGAGGGTTATGAGGACACGGATGAATACGCCTCCATGCGCATGGTGAATCATTGGATCTCCGAGGCGGACAAGTTGGTGCAGTTGATCGAGGTGCGGCGCACGGAAATTCGCCCCCTGAATGGCGCGAAGAGCTGGCTGATGCTGATTGATCTGGAATACGCGCCGCCGAAGGGGAAGACGACGACGTTTGGTGCGACGGGCTTTGGTTTGGTGGCGGCGCGGGTGGCGAAGAGCATCGGCGTACATGATGGCGGCGGGCGCATTCTGAATTCGGAAGGGCAGGTCAATGAGGAGGCGATCTTCCGCAAACCGGCGCGTTGGTGTGACTACAGCGGACGCATCACGAATGAGGCGGAGGGGTTTGCAGGGATGACTTTGATGAATCATCCGATGAATCCGCACAACCCGACCGCCTTCCACGTGCGCAACGACGGCTGGATGGGCTGCTGCCTGAGTCTCGACACGCCGGTGGAGGTGACGGAGGCGAACAAACTGCGCGTACGCTACGGCCTGTGGGTGCACGATGGCGTGGCCAGCCAGGCGCAGACCGAAGCGCAGTGGAAGGCATTCACGGAATTGCCGGTGGTGGATCTGAATCCGCCGAAGAAGAAGTGACGCTGGTCTTCAGCATCTGGTAGGATTTGCTCAGTTCAGAGGTGATGTGCTGCCAGTCGGCTTCTTGCATCCGGCCGCGCCGTTGATCGCGGTAGTCCATCAGCTCCGCGCGCAAAAGACAGGCAGGGCGCACACGGGCCGCGGGTACCTGATAGTTCATGGCGGTCAGTTGGGTGATGGCTTCGCCATACTGCTGCCAGGATTTGTCTTCACGGCGCTGCACCCACCATTCCAACTCCAGGGGCGCGATCTCCTCCGGCTGCCAGGAAGAGCGGGTGGCCTTTTGAATCACCTGATAGTATTTGATGAGAAGCGGCAGCGCATGGGTAAAGGCTTGGGCGCGCGGCTGTGTGGGTTGAGCCGCGCGGGCCGCATTCGCCGCATACCAGGCCATGCGGGTGCTGTCCCAGGGCGAGAAACCACTCTGTCCGTAAGAGGCCAAAAAGAGATCACTGCCGAGAAGCGGGTAATTCTTCTCATAGTAATGGCGCCACATGTCGGACTCGAGCTGCCCCATTCGCTCTGGATCGAACTGCGTCATGCTCGCCTGGCGTGGAATGAAGAACCACGCGGCGAAAATCAACAAAGCAGTGGCGAACCAGCGCCAATGTCTGGTTAGGCGCTTGCAGAAATAAGAGAGCCTTCTCATGATTAAACGGGTCCAATGATGACGGCCTCGATGGGATGACCATCGGGATCGATGACGAAGGCCGCGTAGTAATGCTCGCCATATTCCGGACAGAGCTCGGGAATGCCATTGTCCCGTCCACCATGCTGGAGCGCGGCTGCATGGAAACGGTTAACGGCTTCGCGGGACGGAGCGGCAAACGCGAGGTGCGTGCCGGGGCCGGAAGCCACCGCGTGCTCGCGCAGCTTGATGGCGAATTTGTCGTCTCCGCCAGGGTAGCCATAACCCACCGCTGTCGTGTCAGCCCAGACTCGACCGTAACCGAGCTCGGCCAGCGCGGCGTCGTAGAAGGCGGATGAGCGCCCGAGATCACTGACGCCGAAGGATAGATGATGCAGCATGAACATTACTCCACTTTCAGTTTTCCCCACATGATGAGCCAATGGCCGGGGAAGGTACACATGTACTCGTAGTCGCCGGCTTTGGCGGGCGCCTTGAGTTGCAGGCGCTCGGTCTGGCCGGGTTCAAGCATTTTGGTGTATCCCCAAATGCCCTTTTCCTTGGGAATGTAGATGGCGCCGGTCTCATCGGGAACCGCCGTCATCGCCTGCGCGGCGTTGCCGATATCGACACGCGTGCCGGGCGGGATGAAGACGATGTTGTGCGGCATGATGTCAGTGTTCTCAAAGATGACCTCGAAAGGCTTGCCGGCTTCGACAGTGAGTTGCGGTGTGTCGTAGCGCATTTGTTCACGCACGGTCTTCACCACGAACACAGCGACACCGAGATTGCGCAATTCTTTGCGGATGGACGTGCCGCCATCGGGCAGCAATAAGGCGATTTCGGTGCCGAGTTGTGAGACCTCCACGTAGCTCTGCTCCGTGCGCTGTTTGTCCGGCACCGTCTTCGCCCAGGCGAGGATGTTCGTGGCGATGGCTTCGGCTTTCGCCTTGTCCCAGGCGGTGCGTGGAAGCTGCATGATCGCATTGGCGGCGGTTTGGCGTTCCTGGCCCTTGAGGAGAGAGTCGGAAAGAATCGCAAAATTGGTTGGGGCATTGTCCGCTCCTGTGAGCGGCAGCGCCCGCATAGCCGACTTGCGCAGATGCGTGGGGATGTTGGCCTGCTTCAAGACCTCGACGATCAAGGGCTGGTACTTGGCGCGGAGCGCCGGGTCGCTGATCAGCGCGGCGGCATCGCAGAGGACGGAGAGCGTTTCATGATTGTCCTGCCGCTCCTTCCAAATGGACTCGGGTGACCCACGCAAGGCGACCCAGGCCGCCATGCCGGCGATGCGAGCACTGCGCACACCGTGGTCCTTGCTGCCCATGCGGCCGATGCGCTCTTCCGCCTTCTTCAAAGCGGCAGCGGGGCTGGCGGCGAGCAGCTTGCCGAGCTCGGCGGAGGCGGGGCTATCCTGATTGCGTTCATCGATGCGGACCACGGCTTCGATCAATTCAGCTTCGCGGGTGGTGTTGCGTTTCTTCGCGAGATCAGTGGCGGCGGCATCGCGGGTCACGACATCAATGCCCGGGCGCTCCAGCAAGGCGGCGAGCACGGCCTCCTCGCGCGGCGCCGCCTTGAGTTCATCATTGGTCATTTTTTCCAGCACATAACCCAGCGCAGCGGGGTTGGCCTTAATGTCGATGTCCGCCGGCGTCGGTTTCAGGGATCGCATGGTCTCGCCTAACGTATAGGTGAGATAATAGTCCATCGGGTGCTTGAGCACTTCGAGCGCGATATTGATCGCGTCCTTGCGGCCTTCACCGTTCGCGGGCACACCGGTGAGTTCGGGATCTTCGCCAAAGAAACTACAGGCGCGCACCGCTTCAAGACGCACGAGCGGATGTTCGTCATTGGCGGCGGCTTTGATGAACGTCAGTGCCTCGTTGCGCGATTGGAACCGGGTGTTGTTGCAAACGATCCGGACGGCTGCGGCCCGCGCTTCGGGCTGTTTGTCTTGAAGGACCTGCTTGAGCAAATCAAGGTCAACAGCCTCACGCCACTGTTGAACCCACAGCGCTTCGAGTTTGGCCTGTGGGTCCGTTTGCGTGGAAAGCCAGGTTTTAAGAGCGGCCAGCACCTCCTTGGAATCCCGCGTCTCCAGTTCCTTCTTCACACGTTCGCGAGTGCGCTGTTCCGGTTCACGCAAGAGATCGAGCAATGTGGCGATGGGTTCGCCAGCGACCTTCGCCGGTTTGAGCAGGGGCTTCTGGG
>JAXMIV010000722.1:0-4871 GCA_034377045.1 Prosthecobacter sp.
TGGGCGCGCCGGCGGCGCTGGGGCAGTGAGCGGTAGACAGTGAGCGGTAGACAGTGGGCGGTGGGAGGACATAGGGCGTATTGGGCCCATGCGACCTATAGGACCTATGTGCGGGGAGATGCACATGCGGTTAGGTCCAAAATGCGGAGTTGCCGATAACTCCCAAACCATTCAATCAACGATTATGGAACCGACTAAAACGACGATGTACGCAAAGAAGGATGATCCGCGGGCGCTGGCCTGGTGGAAACGTTATGAGGCGCTGAGGGCGGAGCGCGCGGTGTGGGAGAGTTCGTGGCAGGAGATCGCGGACTACTTTTTGCCACGGAAGGCGGGCGTGCAGAGCCTGAGCGGCACACCGGCGAATGGCAAGGAGGCGAACCTCTTTGACACCAGCGGCCAGGATGCGGCGATCCAGGCGGCGGCGGGCCTGCTGTCGTGGACGACACCGGCGAATGAGCCGTGGTTTGCCTGGGAGCCGGCGCGGGAGATGCGCGGATCAGACGCGGTGAAGCAGTGGCTGCAGGAGTGCTCGGAATTGGCGCGTGAGTATCTGGCGAATTCCAACTTCTACACGGAGCGGCATGAGGACCTGCTGAATCACTGCACCTTCTGCACTTCGGCCCTGTTTGTGAATCAGGATGCGAGCCGCCGCACGACCTTCAAGGCGCTGTCGATCGGCACCTATGTCATCGCGGAAAATCATCTCGGGCAGGTGGATACGCTGTATCGGGAGTTTGAACTGACGGCGCGGCAGGCGCAGCAGCAGTTCGGTTTCGACAAGCTCGGCCGCGAGGCGCCGCTGCCGGAAAACATCGCCCGCTGCCTGGAAGGAGATGCGCGGCAGGAGGACAAGAAGTTTACGTTCATCCATGTGGTTGAGCCACGCGCCGGAAGCCAGATGCGCGGTGCGGGCACGGCAGCGCAGGCGGACTGGCAGAAGGCTTTTGTTTCCGTGTACATCGAGAAGGAGAGCAAGGCGATCGTCAATGAAGGCGGCTTTGACGCGTTTCCGTACATGGTGGGGCGTTGGTTGAAGGCGAAGTTTGGCGAATCGGAATCCGTGTGGGGTTACGGGCCAGGCTTCGCGGCGCTGCCGGAGGCGCGGCAATTGAACTTCCTGCAAAAGATGATGGATGTGCATGCGGAGAAGGCGGTGTTTCCGCCGATGATGGTGCCGGACACGCTGGAGGGTGAACTGAACATCTCCGCCCGTGGCATCACCTACCTCGCGCATGGCATTGATGTCGGCCAGGTGGCGCCGCTGCCGATGCTCGGTGATTACAAGGTGGGCCTGGAGCGGGTGGAGATGCGGCGCAAGGCGATCGAGACGAAGTTTCATGTGGATTTCTTCCAAATGTTCCGCAACACCGATCCGCGCATCACGGCGACTCAGGTGAATGAGATGGCGAGCGAGCGCCTAACCATGATTTCACCGGCGTTTGCGCGGCTGGTTTCGGAAAAGGACACGCCGATGCTGACGCGCTGTTTTGAATTGTGGGCGCGTTCCGCCATGCTGCCGCCGCCGCCCGCCGAGGCGATGCGCCAGGACGGGCAGGGGATTTCGACACCGAGTCCGGAGGTGGTTTACACGTCGCGCCTGGCACTGGCGGTGCGGGCGCTGCGCAATCTGTCGTTTGATCGGTCATTCTCGCGGATCATGCAGATCGCCGCGCAGGACCCGGCGATCCTGGACAACATCAACATGCCCCTGATGGTGCGCGACTCGATGCGCAATGACGGTGTGCCGGCCAGTTGGATTCGCGGCCTGGATGAAGTGGAGGAAATGCGCGCCGCCCGCGCCCAGCAACAGCAGCAAATGGCGCAGATGCAAATGGCGGAGCAGGGTAGCAAGGCGCTGGCGAATGCGGCGAAGGCCGGGCCGGAGTTGCGGGAGCTGGTGGGCGTGTAGGGAGGGCATCGCCAGCGGACTTTGGAGTGAAGCCTTTAGGCGATCAGTTGGCGTCGGCGGGAACTAATGATCGCCTAAAGGCTTTACTCCAAACCGGCTGGCGAAACCAAAAGCTGGAGACACTTTATGACAACCGAACAACATGATCAGGAACGCCAAAGACTGGTGCGCGCGGTGCGGCGGCTGGAGATGAATGAGGACTACCAACTGCTGCGCAAGAAACTCTTCGCGATGGCGCCGCCCTTGGTGGGGACAGCCTTTTCGACGGTGGACAAATTCAATCCGCACGCGGCGGCGCATCGCGACGGTGCGTGCAGCATCACGCGGTATCTGCTGACTCTGGCGCTGTCGTCCCTGGGCCAGGAAGAAGAGCCCCGCCCCCTGTCCTCGATGGCCGCCTATGTCGGCGCGTAAGGACCTTTTGAACCTTGAACCTATCACTTATGCAAGACACCACGACCACCACATCCAACGCCCTCACACAGCTTTCACAAACCGGCACGGCCCCGGATGTTCCGCCATCCACCAGCTTTCGCGATTACCTAACCGAAGATGGTACACGGTTTGCGCAGAACTGGACGCAACGGCTGCCTGACCCCTACCGGCAGCACGAAAAGACGCTCGCCAAATTCACCGGGCCGCTGGAGTTGGCGGCGGGTTATGCGAACCTGGAGAAGCGGCTGGGGGAACGGATCAAACCACCGGGCGCGGATGCGAAACCGGAGGAGATCGAGGCCTGGCGCGCGCTCAATGGCGTGCCGAAGACGCCCGAGGACTACGGTCTGAAGGCGCCGGAGAATCTGCCGGAAGGCGTGGTGTGGAATGACGGACTGGCGAAGGATTTCGCCGGCCTCGCGCACAAGCATCATTTGCCGCCCGCGGCGGTGCAGGAACTGATCGCCTTTCACAATGGCAACCTGGCGAAGATGCAGGAGGGCGCGACGCAGCAGCAGCGTGCGGTGGTGGCGCAGGCCAAGGAAGACCTCCAGCGCGAATGGGGCGGCGATGCCGGGAGAAACTCGGTGCTGGCGGTGAAAATGGCGCAGACGCTGGGCCTGGACCCGAATGATGAGATCGTGGCAAACAATCCCAAGATCATCGCGGCCTTGTACCGAGCGAGCGAGATGCTGACGTCCCTGACGCGTGAAGATCAGCGGTTGGTGGATGGCGGCCAGGCTTCCTGGGGGCAGAGTGCGGAGACACAGTTGCAGAAGATCCGCTCCAGTGACGATTACCAGGGCAGGAATGGACCCGAAAAACAACAGGCCGCCGCGGCGCAGATGAAGCGCGTGTTTGATTCGACGCGTGGTTAGGTGGGAGGGCGGACCGCGCCGGTGGACCGGGAGAAACGAGGCAAAAGCAAAGCAGCGGCTCAGTGAGGTTACTTGGCCGTTGCATCTGTCAGCGAAAACTTCTGCACGCGCTGGTTGGAGGAATCCACCACGTAGAAGCAACCTTTCGAATCAAATGCCATGCCGTGCGGCAAAAGCAGTTGTCCAGGTCCGCCGCCAGTTTCCGTCAAGCCTCCGAGATACTTGCCGTTAGGCGTGAATGCCTGCACCCGATTGTTGGTCGAGCTGACCCACACGCGGCCTTCGGGATCGATCACGATGCCGATCGGGCCCGGCAGCTTGTTGCGTTCCGCCGTTTCACGCCCGCCGAAGCCGCCGGTCCCGGTGCTGTTGCTGCCCCAGTGCAGGAGCGGTTTGCCATCAGCGGTGAGTTTTTGAATGCGTCCTTCCGCGCCTTCCGTGGTAAAGATCGCACCCTCGTGATCGAATGCCAAAAAGTGCGGCCCACCAAAGCGCTGCTCCTTCTTGCCCTTGCCACCGAATTGCCCTGGCGCACTGCCGTATTCACCCCACTTGTTCAAAAATTTGCCTTCTGCCGTGAAGTGTTGGACGCGATGCCGGCTCTGGTCGGCGACATACACCGTGCCGTCTGCGGCAATCGCGATACCGCCAGGATCTTTGAATTCTCCCTCGCCTTCGCCAACCTTTCCCCACTCGTGCAGGAGTTTGCCCGCGCTGTCGTAGACCACGATTTTTCCCAAGTTCATCGCCGCCACATAAAGGCGGCCCTCGCGATCCACCGCGAGGCCGCCCGGGTGTTCGACCACCGGAAAGGCCGCCAGCCAGCGCCCATTCGTATCAAACTTTTGCACCCGGTTGGCGTTAAATTCCGTCACGAAAATCTCATCCGCCGCATTGATGGCGATGCCGATGGGCGAGTGAAACTGTCCCGTCGCATCTCCCTTTTCGCCCCAAGCCAGTACAAAGCTCGGCTGTACGGGGCCTGGCTCTGCCGTGGCGCATAGCACCATGCTAAAACACGTTGCGAGAGAAAGACGAGAGATCATGGCGCAAGCTTACTTTGGAGCGGACAATACCAAGACGATGCGAAAGCCGCAGTCACGGGCGGGGGCCTCCGGCGCGCGGAAATCGCGGCCTGAGGAGAGCAGGCCGTAGTCTTTGCTTTGATACCAGGAACCACCGCGGAGCACACGGCGCGGCTGATCGGCGCTGAGCACGTCGTCACACCATTCCCAGACATTGCCGCCGAGGTCATGGAGACCGAGGACGTTGGGCTTGAAGCTCATGACGGGAGCGGTGGTGGCGTAACCATCCGTGTAGCCTTCGAGAATCGGCAACGAAGGAATCTGCTCTCCGGCGGCGGAGTCGGGATAATTGCCCGCGCCTTCCGGTGGCGGCCATTGGGTGCCCCAGGGATATCGATCCGGCAGCCGGTTGCCCAGCGCTTCCGGCGTGGCTTCCTCATCTTCATCCGAACCGATGCCAACGGCGATGCTCCATTCACGGTCGGTGGGCAGGCGATAGGTGCGGCCCTCCTTCGCGCTCAGCCACGCGCAGAAAGCGCGCGCCTCATCCCAATCGATGCCGACCACGGGATGATCGTCGCCGCTGCTGACCGGCACGCCTTCCCGATCTTGATTTTTCCA
>JAXMIV010000723.1:0-8056 GCA_034377045.1 Prosthecobacter sp.
TGATTGAACGGGTCGATCTCAGAAATGGAAGGCGGCAAGCCGATGAGATCGAAGTAGAGGCGGCGGATGAGGTCCTGCGGGGAAGCTTCAGGAGAGGGGGCGAGGCCGGTTTCGGTGAGCTTGGCGCGGATGAAGGCGTCGATGGGGGTGGGGGCGGCGACTTTGGGGAGAGGCGGGCTTTTGACGGGTTGGAAGGACCACCACTGGCGGTCTTCGTCGGTGATCTGACCGGGAATGCGGACGGATTTGGCGGCGACGACCTCGGCTTCGGGCCAGGGGGCGCCCATGAGGATCCACTGCTTGAGGATGGCGACTTGGCCGTCCGGGAGCTTGCCATCGGGGGGCATTTCCATGTCCGGGTCGACGTAGCTGACGGCCTTGATAAGGAGGGATTTGTCGGGCTGGTGCGGGACGATGGCGGGGCCTGAAGCGCCGCCGTGGAGGATGAAGGGGAGGTTATCGAGCCTGAGGTCGCCCTTGTGCTTTTTCTCTGCATGGCATTCCTGGCAGCTTTCGACCAGGATGGGGCGGACCTTGTTCTCGAAGAATTTCAGGGCCTCGGCGCTGGGGGCGGCGGCGGCATGATGGCTGATAGCCAGGGTGAAAAGGCCGAGCAGAAAGAAGCGAAATGGGGACAGAAAGGGCATGTCGTGGGACATCAGGCGCGGTGAGGGGCGTTTTGGACAGTAAATTAGTACGCCGCGCCAAAGAGCGAGCCTGCAAAAAACCCGCCGAGGGACGGCGGGTTTTTGGGCAAGGGATGCGGGGTTGAGGAAGGAGGTGCCGAATCAGCTCGCCTTGCTCGGCAGGCCGACGAGCATCTGGGCGTTGCTGGGGTGGTTGTTTTGACGCGCTTGCATGGTTTCGATCTGCTGGTAATTTGATCTTATGACTCAAGCCATGGCTCATATCCTCGAGGAGGCGGAGCAACTTTCTGCCCCTGAACGGGCCGAACTCGCTGATTGTCTCGTGGAAAGCCTTGCCGAGGATGTTCCCCCGGAAATTCGGGCTGCTCAGATTGCCGAGGTTCGTCGGCGTATTGTGGAGATTGAGTCCGGTAAAGTGGCTCTAATTCCCGGGGACGAGGCCCTTGCGCAAGTTCGGCGAATGGTGGCTTCAGCCTCCGCGGCAAAGTGATGACCACGAGCTACGGTTTTCATCCCGAAGCTTTGTTGGAGTATGTGGAGGCCACTAACTATTACCTCCAAGAGGCGTCGGGACAAGTTGCGGACAGATTTGTGGTGGCAGTGGAGTCGGCGATCTCCGCCTTGATCGTTGCTCCAACGCGGTGGCGGGTTGTCGAGGATCCGGAGATTCGGCGGTACATCTTCAAGCGGTTTCCATTGGTCATTTATTACCGCTGGGAGCCGCAGCGTGAGCGGGTCACCATTTACGCCTTGATGCATTGCAGCCGGGAATCCGGCTATTGGCATCAGCGGCTCGAAGGAAACGCCTAACTTTGCATGGCCGCGAAGCGACGGCCTCGTTTTGGTTGCAAGCGCGACTCCGAACGCTCAAAACATTGCGCGCTGTGGCGGATGATTTCGATGGCGAGATTGGAAGCTAACTCGCCTTGCTCGGCAGGTCGACGAGCATCTGAGCATTGCTTGGGTAACGCTCCAGGAGGCTGATGACACGCTGGATGGCTTCGACGGGTTTGTGGCCGGCGAGGCCGCGGCGGAGCATGTGGATTTTGTCTAACTGGAAGGGTTGCAAAAGCAGCTCTTCGCGGCGGGTGCCGGATTTGAAGATGTTGACGGCGGGGAAGATGTACTGCTCGGCGATCTTGCGATCGAGGACGAGTTCGAGGTTGCCGGTGCCTTTGAATTCCTGGAAGATGAGGTCATCCATGCGGCTGCCGGTTTCGATGAGGGCGGTGGCGAGGATGGTGAGGGAGCCGGCGGTGCGGGTATTGCGGGCCGCGGCGAAGAGACGGCGCGGGATTTCCATGGCTCCGACGCCCATGCCGCCGCTCATGGTGGCGCCGCCCTGCTTGGAGTTGTTGAAGGCGCGCGCCATGCGGGTGATGGAGTCCAGTAGGATGAAGACGTGCTCACCACATTCGACGAGGCGCTTGGCGCGCTCGATGGCGAAGGCGGCGATGCGGGTGTGGTTCTTGACGTCCTGATCGTTGGAACTGGCGTAGATCTCCGCCTTCGGCAGGATGCGCTTAAATTCGGTGACTTCTTCGGGGCGCTCGTCGACCAGAAGGATCATGAGATGCATGCCAGGGTGATTTTCGACGATGGCTTCAGCCATGTGCTGAAGCAGCGTGGTCTTGCCGGCGCGGGGCGGGGCGACGATGAGGCCGCGCTGGCCACGGCCAACGGGGGTGAACATGTCGATCACACGTGTGGTTAGGCGATCCTTGACGGTTTCAAGCTGGATCTTCTTGTTGGGATTGATGGCCTTCAGCTCTTCAAAGAGCGGCAGACTGCGCATGGCATCGGGCACGCGGCCGTTGACCTCGGCTAATTCGGTGACCTGCATGCCGCGCAGCCCTTTCTGCTGGACGCCTTTGATCTGCATGCCTTCACGCAGGCCGAATTTGCGGATCAGTTCCGGGGGAATGAACGCATCGTTGGGATGCTGGCTGAACATGCGGTCGCGCTGGCGGAGGAAGCCGTAACCTTTGGGGGTCATTTCGAGGATGCCATCGACGGGCTCCGGCGGACCAAGCGGCCTTTCGGGCTCGCGGCTGCGGTCGCCGTCTTCCTGCTCGGAGTTTTGGGCTTCGTTCTGGGACGAGTGACCGCCCTGAGGTGGATGGCCGCCGCCACCTTGTCCCTGGCGGGAGAGGCGCTCCTGGCGGAAGCGTTCGCGGCGTTCCTTCCAGCGTTCGAATTTGGTCTTGCGGCGTTCCTGCGGCTGACCTTCGGAAGAATGGGAGTGATCCTGACGCGGGGCGTAGTCCTGACGTGGAGCGTGTTCCTGGCGCGGGGCGTGTTCCTGGCGCGGGGCGTGTTCGTGCCGCTGGCCGTAGCCTTGGCGCGGCCGGTCGGAATACTGCTGCTGCTGCGGCGGCGGGGCGGTTTCGGCCGACTGCATCTGCGGCGCCGGAGGCGGTGGCGCGTACTGCGGAGGTGGTGTTGGCGCCGAGATTGGCGACGGAGTTTCGGCGATGATGGGACTGGTGCCGTTGCTGGCTGGAAGAGTGGCTTTGGCGGCGGGCGCATCCAGCGCCAGGGGCAGGGGCAGGGGCAGGGTGTCCTGAGTGGCTACCGGCACGGCCGTGGCCTTTTTCTTGGCTGGCGCGGCCTTGCGGGTGGCTTTGACTTTCTCGGTGGCGGTCGCGGGTGCCGCTTTGGCTTTGGGGGCGGCCTTCTTGGCTGGCGCGGCTTTTTTGGCAGCCACTTTCTTTTTCGCCTTGGGGCGGGCTGGGGCGGTCGCCTCGGTTAATAATTCTTCACTCATGGAAAATAGGGAAAGGGGGTTAGGACAGGCTGTCCGCGATCTCATCGGCGATCTCGAAATTGGCGTGGACGTTTTGGGTATCGTCGTAGTCGTCCAGGATGTCGCAGAGCTTGATCAGTGATTTGCCGGCCTCGACGTCATTGATGGTGACGGTGGTGCTGGGCTGGTAGGTGAGAGATTGGGATTTGAGGGCGATGTTTTTTTCGCGCAGGACATTGCCGACCTGGAAGAGCTGATCGGTAGCCGTGTAAATGAGCCAATCATCGTCACCGTCTTGAACATCGTCAGCGCCGGCTTCGAGTGCCAATTCGGTGACGGCATCCTCGCTGAGGGCGCCCTTTTCGATGCGGATCTCACCGAGGCGGTTGAAGAGATAGGCGACGCTGCCGGCCTCGGCAAAGGTGCCGCCATTTTTGCCGAGCAGGACGCGGAGATCATTGGCGGCGCGGTTGCGGTTGTCGGTGACGATTTCGATCATCAGGGCGACACCGCCGGGGCCGTAGCCTTCATAGGTGATTTCTTCGAGCGATACGCCGCCGAGTTCGCCGGAGCCCTTTTTGACGGCGCGGTCGATGTTGTCGTTGGGCACGTTGGCGGCGCGGGCCGCGAGGATGGCGGAACGCAGCCTGGCGTTGAGGTCAGGGTTGGCGCCCCCATGCTTGGCGGCCAGGGAGATTTCCTTGGACAGCTTGCTAAAGACCTTGCCGCGCTTCACGTCGACGACGGCCTTGATATGCTTCACCTTGGACCACTTGTTATGTCCAGCCATGTTGCTCTGCGATGATCGTTGGATTGGGGATCAGCGGAAGACCGCGCTGCGTTGGCGCCGACTCCGTGTCTAGGTTGTGGGAAAATGGGAAATGGAAAGAGCGGCCTTGCCGCGGTGTCCGCTCGAAACAAGCCAAAGCCTGCCGGGGGAAGGGTTTCAGGGGCTGTGAGGCTTTTGAAACCGCTGCTCCAATCGACGGAGCGGACACCAATGTTCACCTGGTTGAGAGAACCAGGAACAGGTGAAGTGTGCGGGAGGCAGCGCCTGCTTGCAAGGCCTTTTTTGCGTGTGTTCGCAATTCATGCTAAGGTTTTGCCGATGCCCAACCCTTCCGCCTCCCTCTGCGAACGCGAACAGCACGGCTTTGTGCGTGTGGCGGCAGCGCCACCGGAATTGCGGTTGGGAGATGCGGAGTACAATGCCGAGGTCACGGCCCAGACGCTGCGCCAGGTGGCTGGCGACGGCTGCCGGGTCGTGGTGTTTCCGGAACTGGGGCTGACGGGTTATTCCTGCGCGGATTTGTTTCACCTGCCCGGATTGCAGCAAGCCGCCATTAACGGGCTGCTGGCCGTGGCTGACGGCAGCCGGGGCCTGGGCTGTTTGGTGGTGGTGGGCCTGCCGCTGGCGGTGGAAGGGCGGCTGTACAACATGGCGGCGGTGATCGGTGAGGGACGAGTGCTCGGTTGCGTGCCCAAGACTTTTTTGCCGACTTCCGGTGAGTTTTACGAGCATCGCTGGTTTTCTCCCGCGCCGACACTGTCGGCGAAGTCGATTCTGCTGAGCGGCGTTGAGGTACCCGTCGGCACGGATCTGCTCTTTGCAGCCACGGACCTTCCAGGCTTGGTTTTGGGAGTCGAGATCTGTGAGGATCTTTGGACGGTGCTGCCACCCTCAGGCCGCGCCGCCTTGGCGGGCGCGACACTGCTGGCGAACTTGTCCGCCAGCAACGAGGTGCTGGGGAAGGTGCAGTATCGGCGCGGTTTGGTGGCGCAGCAGTCGGCGCGTTGCATTGCCGGCTATATTTACGCGGGAGCCGGGGCGGGCGAATCGAGCACGGATGTCGTGTATTCCGGCCACGGGATCGTCGCGGAGAATGGAGTACAGTTGGGCGAGACGGAGAGGTTTTCGTTCGCAACGCAGGTGGTGGTGGCTGAAATTGATCTTCAGCGGCTGGCGCATGAACGGCAGAAGAGTACGGCTTTCAAAGACAGCCGAGCGGAGGGGTTTCGGCGGATTGGGGTGGCTCTCGGTCCTTGCGGCGATCCATCAGGGGCTTTGCGGCGCACGGTGAGCGCGCATCCCTTTGTGCCATCGGCCGAGCATGATCGCCGTATCGTATGTGAAGAGATTTTTGCCATTCAGGCGACGGGGTTGGCGCGGCGGCTCCGGCAGACGCATTCCAAGACGGCAGTCCTGGGCCTGTCGGGCGGTCTGGACTCGACCCTGGCCCTGCTGGTAATGCTGGAGGCGCTGAAGCGCGCGGGCATGCCCCGCAGCGCGGCCTTGGCGGTGACACTGCCGGGATTTGGCACCAGCGCCCGCACGAAGGGCAATGCCGAACAACTGGCGGAAGCCCTCGGGGTGACCCTGCGCACGATTCCCATCGGAGCCGCGGTGACGCAGCACTTTGCCGATATCGGCCATCCGGCCGGCTTGCATGACGTCACTTTTGAAAATGCGCAGGCACGCGAACGTACACAGGTGCTTATGGATATGGCCAACCAAACGGGCGGCATCGTCGTGGGGACTGGGGATTTGTCGGAATCCGCTTTGGGCTGGTGCACCTTCAATGGCGATCACATGTCCATGTACCATGTGAACGTGGGGGTGCCGAAGACCCTGGTGCAATACCTGATCGACTGGTGCGCGAGTGAGCTTTATGCGGCGGAAGCAGGGGCCATTTTGCGGGATATCATTGCCACGCCGATTTCACCGGAATTGCTGCCGATCGGGGCGGACGGGGCGATTGAACAGACCACGGAAGGGACTGTGGGGCCTTATGAGTTGCACGATTTCTTTCTCTTTCACTTTGTGCGGCACGGCTGCGGCGCGGCGAAGATCCGCTATCTGGCAGCGCATGCCTTTGGGGATCGCTACGGCGCGGCGGAAGTGGGCAAGTGGCTGGCGGTCTTTTTGCGCCGTTTTGCGCAGAATCAATTCAAACGCTCCTCCATGCCGGACGGGCCGAAGGTGGGATCGGTGGCGCTGTCACCGCGTGGGGATTGGCGCATGCCCAGCGACTGGGGCGGGGATTTGGGGGCATTGTGAGAAAATCTTGTTGAATGCGGACATCATGCATCTTGAGTTGCGGAGTGGCCGTAAGTTGGCAACTTGAGGCGGCTTGCTGTTCCGCCTGCTCTCATTAAGTCATGGCTGCTGCTTCCCTTCTCTGCCCCCACTGCGAAACGCTTGTCGAAATTCAAGTGGCAGGGGTAACTCGTTCGCGGCCCTGCCCGAGCTGTGGGGAAATGCTGATGTTTCAGGTGACGGACGAACGGACGGAACCCCTGACCAATGGGTTTGAAATGCTGCCGAAGGATCCCTTCGATCGCATGCGCCTCGACCCGTCGCTGCTGAAGGTGCGCAGGCGATTTTTCGCCGGTGTCGCCACCGTGGCGGCCCTTATCGTGGTGGCGACGGTGGCGCATTTTCTTGATCTAGATCGGCCTGCGGAACCTAGCGTGGCCACGCGGCCCCCAGTGACCGATGAAGAGGACGGATCCAGGAAGATCCAGCACGTGCAGCCCGCGGTTGCCGCTGTTTCTTTGGAGGAGCGATTGAACCGATTGAGGTCGGGGGAGGTGACTCATTCGACCAAAAAGGATGAGAAATTCGCAGCGCCGGTGTTCGAGATATCGAACGAAACGCCGGTGCCTAAAAAGGACGATAAGGCGGCTCCCGTGGTTTTCGAGGTCTCGGATGCGCCGACTATTGTTGCGCCTGCGCCTTGAAAAAAGATTCTAATGTGGCAGATTGCTTGCTAGCCAGAGCCAAGCTCCTCTGATGGAGCGCGATTTTTTCCGCACTTCCGGCCCCTAGGACGGGGTTGGCAAGAAAAAACTTTGTGCTTTTGCAAGAAGATTTGAGAGAGCCCGTAATTCCCAACAGAGTCTCACACTCCATCACACCCCCCTTCTCCCTCCGCGCCACCATGAAAATGCACTCCCTCTGCCAAGGTAACCACCTGGACCTCCGTTCCGGGGCGAGCCGCCGTGACTTCCTCTATGTTGGCATGCTCGGCGGTTTGGGCCTGACACTTCCGCAGATGCTTCGGCTGCAGGCTGCGGGCTCGATGCCGGACGTTGAAACCTTCAAGCCTATCGCGGAGTCGGTCATTCACATCTACCTGCCGGGCGGCATGGCCCAGCATGAGTCCTGGGATCCGAAGCCGTTTGCGTCACCGGACTACCGCGGACCCTATACCCCGATCAAGACTTCGATTCCCGGGGAATACGTCGGCGAGAAGTTTCAGAACATCGCCAAGATCATGAACAAGCTGACGGTCATCCGTTCGATGACCCACGGCGAAGCGGCGCATGAGCGCGGCACCCACAACATGTTCACGGGTTATCGCCCGAGCCCGGCGATCAAGTTCCCCAGCTTCGGTTCCATTGTTTCCCATGAGATGGGTTCGAGAAACAACCTGCCTCCCTATGTGGCGGTGCCAAACATGTCGGTTCCTGAGCAGGGCACCGGCTACATGAGCAGCGCCTATGGTCCCTTCGCGCTGGGCAGCGATCCCGCCGACAAGAACTTCGCGGTTCGCGATTTGCTGACGCCGAAGGATGTTGATGACAAGCGCTTTGACCGCCGCCGCACTTTGCTCAACACCGTCGATGAGCATTTCAAATCCGTGGAGAAGGCCGACTCCAT
>JAXMIV010000724.1:0-3257 GCA_034377045.1 Prosthecobacter sp.
TAGCCTTCGTGAAAGTTGGTGACATTGAAGATGGCGTGCTGGAAGATGCCGGTGCCGTCCGACTTGCGGATGATATGATCGAGCCGCAGAGGCGGGAGAGCGTAGGGACGGCTGGCGAGGGTCCAGCCGGCGAAGGCCTGACGGGGCAGAGAGCGGCGGTCGGCACGGGCATGCTGGAAGCAGTCGAGGTAAAGCTGTGCAGCCGAGGGCCAGATCATGTCGCGGCCCATTTGATAAGCCCTTTGGCGCGTCTGCTCCATGCGCGCGGGATCGTCGAGAAACTCACAAACCCCCTCAGCGAGGGCCGCAGGATTGCGGAAGGGAACGAGGATGCCGCAGCCGTCCGCCAGCAATTCCTGCGCGTGCCAGTAAGGGGTGGAGACGACAGCTTTCCCTGCCCCGAAGACATAAGCCAGGGTCCCTGAGGTGATCTGGGACTCGTTGAGATAGGGCGTGATGTAGATGTCCGTGGCGCCGATGAATTCCTTGAGATCATCAAGCGAAACAAAGCGGTTGTGGAAGATGACGTGCTCTTTGACGCCCCGCTCTTCGGCAAGGCGCTCCAGGCCGAGGCGGTAGCTTTCGCCATCGCGGGCGATGAGGTGGGGATGCGTGGCACCTAACACCAAGTATACCACGCTGGGATGGCGGCGAACGATTTCTGGAAGAGCCTCGATGACATGCTCGATGCCCTTGCCGGGGCCGAGCAGGCCGAAGGTGAGCAGCACCATGCGGCCTTCGACGCCGAACTGCGCCTTGAAGAAGCTCGAGTCCACGAATGGGATATCTGGGATGCCGTGCGGAATGATGTCCACCTTGGCGTCCGGCACGCTGTAGGTTTCGCGCAGGATCTCGGCGCCCTTCCGGGCCATCACGATTACGCGGTCACTGCGCCGCACCAGTTCCTCCATGACCTTGCGTTGGACAAAATTCGGCTCGCGCAAGACGGTGTGCAAGGTGGTGACCACCGGCATGCGCACTTCCTTGAGCAAGGCCAGCAAATGGCTGCCCGCGGGTCCGCCATAGATGCCGAACTCGTGCTGAACGCAGAGTAAATCGACATTGTTGAAATTCAAAAAGTCGGCGGCGCGGCGGTAGGAATCGAGGTCTTTCTCGAGGATTTCAAAGCGGACTCGGGACGGGTACTTGTAGCCTTCCTGGCGGTCATTCACCGCGCCGGCGAAACAATCGGAAGCCGGGGCCGCGTTGGCCACCGCTTCACAGACATCAGTGGTGAAGGTCGCAATGCCACAACGCCTGGGCTCATAGCCACCGAGAAAGGCAATTCGTTTAAGTGGAGCAGAGTCTATCAACATATCCTTTCAATGAGGTGATAATCGCACACTGGGAGGCAGATACAATCTGTGAGATCACAGGTTATCGAGGAATGAGCATCCAGTGAGGGAGCCATGGCGACGTCTCGAAAGTATCGAAAGATGGCCCGGCAAAGTGGGGACGCGGTGAAAGAAGGCATTAGCCTTTCCCGACTCCACTACCCACCATGAAAGCATCGCTCCTGTGTCCTCTATTGGCCGTCGCACTCGCGACGAATGTATTCGCTGAATCCAATGTACCGCCCGCGGGATTTACCGCGCTGTTCAACGGCAAGGATTTGTCCGGCTGGTATGGCTGGAGCACCAAGGACCCCTCGGAACTGTGGAAGATGACACCGGAGGAGCAGGCGGAGTACAAGAAGAAGTCCGTTGAAGGCGGCCAGCCGGAAGGCAAAGCTGGACCTGATAACCTGAATGCCCACTGGAAGGCAGAGAATGGTGAACTGGTCAATGATGGCAAGGGCCTGTACGCGACAACGGATAAGGATTACGGGGATTTTGAACTGTGGGTGGAATACAAAGCGCTGCCGGAAGGCGACAGCGGCATCTACCTGCGCGGCGTGCCGCAGATCCAGATCTGGGATGCCACTTTGGGCGACCCACGAGGCCTCGGCCAGGACAAGGGTTCCGGCGGTCTCTGGAACAACAGCAAGGGTGCTCCCGGCAAGGATCCCTCCAAGAAGATGGACAAGCCTTTCGGTGAGTGGAACCAGTTTAAGATCACCATGATCGGTGAGCGGGTGACGGTGGTGTTCAATGGCGAGACCGTGGTGGACAATGCGGTGCTGGAGAATTTCTTCGCCAACAAGAAGGCCGGCTACATCGCCTATGCAAAGCCGGCGAAAGACGCCAAGGGGCCTGCCAAAGATGCCAAGGCGGAGGAGAAGGTGCCGAATGGTTTCATGAAGGACCCGATTTTCCCAAAGGGTCCGATCCAACTGCAGACTCACGGCAGCGAGATCCGCTGGCGCAATGTTTTCATCCGCGAAATCAGCGCTGATGAAGCCAACAAAACCCTGGCGGCACGGGACAGCGAGGGATTCGAGGAGCAGATCAACGGCAAGGACCTGAGCAACTGGCAGGGTGCTGTGGACAGCTATGAAATCAAGGATGGCTCGGTGGTCTGCAAGAAGGGCAAGGGCGGCGATCTGCTGACGAAAGAGGAGTTTGAGAACGGCATCATCCGCTTTGAATTCAAACTGCCTCCAGCAGGCAACAATGGCATCGCGCTACGCACGCCACTGGGCGGCCATTCGGCCTCTGACGGGCTGGAGCTGCAGGTGATCGACAGTGACGGCTACAACGCCAAGCAGGCGGCCGCCGGCAAGAAGGGCCTGGAGCCCTATCAATACCACGGCAGCGTGTACCATTGCGTGGGCGCCAAGCACGGCTTCCTGCGTCCGGTGGGTGAATGGAACTTCCAGGAGATCGAGGTGAACGGCCAGACCATCAAGGTGACGCTGAACGGCACGAAGATCCTGGACGTGGATATCGACAAGCTTGACCGCACGCAGATCGCGCACCCGCCGAAGGGATTGGACAACAAGAAAGGTTTTATCGGTTTCGCGGGCCATAATGATCCTGTTGAGTTCCGCAGCTTCAAGGTGAAACGGTTGTAAGCCGCGGCGGTTGCAACCTTCGATTTTCAACATGCCCGGCGGACCGCCAAGGTCGCCGGGCATGTCGGTCTCACACTTGACCCTTTGAGGATGCCACCGGAGGAGTGGCGAATGGACATGATCAATGATGCGGCGGCAGTGCCGAAGGCCGTGGGGCCTTACTCACAGGCGGTGCGCTCCCAGGGATTTCTTTTCTGCTCAGGCCAGATTCCGATCGATCCGGCCAGCGGGAAGATCGAAGCGACGGAGGCCGAAGGGCAGACGCGCCAGGTGCTGACAAATATCAGAGCACTTCTGGAGTCCC
>JAXMIV010000725.1:0-10046 GCA_034377045.1 Prosthecobacter sp.
GACCGTGATCGAAGACACGAGATTGGTGACGATCTTGAGCACCATGGCGTCGCCAATGTTGCCCAGCGGAATGATCTTCGCGGCGCTGGCTTCGAGGACGGGCCGGACCTGCTCGAGCACGGCCGCGTCGCCGCCGATGTAGTACACGAGTTTGCCGTTTTGGGCAGCCATCTTGCTGCCGGTGAAGGGCGCATCGAGAAAGGCGGCGCCGGCTTGCTGGCAAAGCGCAGCGGCTTCGAGAGTGGCGGCCTTGCTGACGGTGGCGTGGTTCAAGACGATGTGGCCAGCAGTGAGGACGGGCTGCATATCGCGCAGGGCCTCGATCAGGGCTTCGTCGTTGCGGACAAAAATCTGAATGACGCGGGCCGCCTCGGCAACGGCGCGGGGGCTGGCGAGGAAGTTCGGGATGGGGCGTGGACTGCGGCTCCAAACAAAGACCTGATGGCCGGCTTTGGCGACGTTTTCAGCGACGCGGCTGCCGATGATGCCGAGACCGAGGATGCCGACGGTGGCGGAGGATGAGTGGGACATGGAGTGGGTGGTTGTTCGTTAGCGGAAGAGACCGATTTCCCACGCGGTGACAACTTGGATCGGCGAGTTGATGAAATCACGGTCGTCAAAGTGCCACCATTCGCCGGAAAGTGGCTCGAGGCCGGCGGTTCGCATAGCGCCGTGGAGGATCTGGAGGTTGCGCCGAATCACGGGGTCACTCCCAGAATAGTGGGTGGAGGCATGCTCCAGGTCTTCGTCATGGGTGGTGGGCAGGCGTTGTTCGACGCCGCGGGCATCGACCAGGGTGGCATCGACCGCGATGCCGCCGCAGTGGCGGGACCAGCCGACACGGGGATCGAGGAACATGCCTGTGGCGGCGCCGGCGTTGTAAAGCTGCTGCTGCACTTCCGGCGGGCGCCAGGCATCCCAGATGCGCAGGCTGTAGCCCTGGGCGCGCAAAATGGACTGGGCGTGGCGCAGGCGTTCCATGGTGCAGTAGCGCAGGAGGCAGGGCATGTTGCGCGGATAGAGGGGCCGGCCGGTGATGTTGCGTGGCGAAGTGTAACGCAGATCCACGGCAATATCCGGGATGGCGGTGCGGATATCCACCAGCCCAACGTTGGCCGCCGCCGCGATGGCGCGGCTGGGGACGATCGCGCTGCGGCGCTGCTCGGACGCATTTTGGCAGGCCGCGAGCAGCCAACCGCAGATCAGACAAAGGCACCATCGGGAGGGCATCGGGTCTTTTTGCTTTCTTTGCAGGCGATGGCAAGGCAAGTTTCCGCCCATTCCATGATTCAGTACCAGCTTCTCAGCGCCCTCCTGCACTTCATCTTCTTTTTCATGGGTGCGGCGATCGGCTCGTTTCTGAATGTGGTGATCTACCGCCTGCCGCTCGGGATTTCGGTCAATAATCCGCGCCGCTCCTTCTGCCCGAACTGCAAGTACCACATCCCCTTTTATCAAAACATCCCCATCGTGAGCTGGCTGCTGCTGCGCGGCAAGTGCGCGGGCTGTGGCAAGCCGATCTCGCCGCGCTACCTCGGCGTGGAGATCCTGGTGGGGGTGCTGTTTTACGCCGTCTTTTGGCATTACAGCAACGGCGGCGACTTCCGTACGGCGGCGGTCTGGGGCCCGCAGGTGCTCTGCCTGTGGATCTTTGTCAGCCTGCTGGTGGCCGGCACGTTCATTGATATCGAACACTTCATCCTGCCGCATGAGATCACCATCGGCGGCACGGTGGCCGGCATGCTCTGTGCGACGGCGGTTCCCCAACTCGTGGGTGAAACGACGCACCTGCGTGGCCTGATGCTCTCCTTTGGCAGCGCCGCCCTCGGCCTTGGCGGACTCTGGCTGGTGGTGGAACTCGGCAAACTCGCCTTTGGCCGCAAACGCTACGCCTTTGAGAAGCCGGAGATCTGGAGCGTGACGCAGCCGGATGACGAAAAGCCGCCCGTGCTGAAAATGCAGGACGAAAATTATGATTGGCCCGATCTGTTCATGCGCGCCAGCGACCGCCTGATCATCACCTGCCAGGAACTGCGCGTGAATGACCAATCCTGGAAGGACGTCACCGCGGAACTCTGGATGGCCAAACTGAAAGTCGCCGGCGCCGACGGCAAAGCCGAAGAATTCGATCTGGAAAAGGTCACCACCCTCAACGGCCTAACCAACAAAGTCGTCATCCCACGTGAAGCGATGGGCTTCGGCGACGTGCTGTTTCTGATGATGATCGGCGCCTTTGTCGGTTGGCAGGCCGTGCTGTTCACCATCCTGGCGGCGTCCGTGCTGGGCACCTTGTTTGCCGGCCTGTGGCGCCTGATCGGCCGCAGCGAATGGGGCGCCAAAATCCCCTTCGGCCCCTACCTCGCCACCGGAGCGATGCTGTGGATCTTCGTGGGTGAGCAGACGGTGAATTGGTACTGGATGAAGGCGACGGGCAACCGGCTGACGGCGCAGGTTTCCGCAAAGTAGCCATCACCGCTCCGCGTGATGAGCTCAGCGTTCCGCAAACGCCCAGACGTGGCAATCTCTCAAGGCGGCCGGCCTTACGACGTTGTTTCCCCACTTCCCATGAAATCGCGCGGAATGTGATCGCTGAAGTTCATGGCCCCATGCAGGATACGGCTGAATTCCACGGTGCCCTCGTGCAGACGGTAGATGATGAGATGGCTGCCACAGACTCGGGCGCGACATCCTGGATAGATGTCGTCACGCAAGCGCCAGCGGTCGGGGGTGGCGTTGATCTCATCCAGCGCATCCAAAAGCGCCGTGACATACTTGACCGCCTGCTCCTCACCCCATTCGCCAAAAGTGAAATCGTGGATGAGCGCAATGTCTTCCTGCGCCAGCCTGGAAAGCCTGAAGCTCATGGCCTAGGCAGCGCGGCGATGGACGAACCGGGCCAGCAACTCTTCGCGCGTGACATCATCACACTCACCGGCATCCAGTTGCGCAAAACCGGCCGCCGCCTGCGCGCGCACCCATTCATGCACCACATCGTGGGCAAATTCGTGGCGCAAGGCATCACACACCACCTCGGACTCATTGGCATAGAGGCCTGAGTTCACCTTATTCTTGACCAGAAGATCCAGAGTGGGCGGCAACGTAATCGTCATGCGGCGAGTTTAATTTCCCGAGGCAAAAGATGCAAGCAGCCAATTCTGGCCGTCGTGATCCCGTGAATCCCTCGAATCCGCCCACGTGCCCTTCGTAGCTTTCCTGTCCTTCGTAGCCTTGGCGAAGAACGGAACGACTCGGCTCTGGAGAGCCAAGCTACGGCTCCGGAAAGTACCTTGCCTCTCCAGAGGCGAGGCTGCTGTACGCTTGAGCTTATCCTTCACCCAACGACTCGGCTCTGGAGAGCCAAGGTACACCGGGAACTATTTCTTCGCCCTACTTCTAACCACACCTTTGAAAAGCTGAGTGACCAATTCCTCCCCTTCCGCCACCTCGGCGGCATCCTTGAGCACCTTGCCGTCGGCGTTGGTGGTGTAGGAGAAGCCGCGGGAGAGGACGGATTCGGGGCCGAGGTTGCGGAGGACGTCGGAGCGCGCCTGCAACTGATCTTCGAGACGATCGAGGCGGTGCTGCAGGGTCTGAGTCAGGCGGTGGGCGCTGGTCTCGACGCGATGGCCGGCTTCGGTGATCAACACCTGGGGATGAT
The DNA here is from genome assembly GCA_034377045.1 of Prosthecobacter sp. GTDB lineage: Bacteria > Verrucomicrobiota > Verrucomicrobiia > Verrucomicrobiales > Verrucomicrobiaceae > Prosthecobacter. The sequence goes on from JAXMIV010000725.1 coordinate 3,659, forward strand.
AGCGGCTGAGGACTTGCTGCCGCTCGACCAGAGCATCCGCAAGCAGACGCCACTGTTCGCGGATGCCGCTGCACAGGCGGTTGTCGAGGTCATCGGCCTGCTGTTCGGCGGCTAACACGAGGCGTTGCGGCTCGCGCGACAGCGCGCCCTTGGCAGTGAGCTCGATGACGTGGGCGTGGTGCTCCAGCAGCGTCGTCACACGGATGCGCAGGTGGCGCTCGGTGGATTCAAACTGGCGCTTCAGTTCGCTCAGGTCAGGAGCGAGCAGTTCGGCGGCGGCGCTGGGAGTGGGCGCGCGCAGGTCGGCGACGTAGTCGGCGATGGTGAAGTCGATCTCGTGACCGACGGCGGAGATGATCGGGATCTCCGACGCGACGATGGCGCGGGCGAGTGACTCCTCATTGTACGCCCACAGGTCTTCGATGCTGCCACCGCCACGGCCGATGACGATGGTGTCGGGAATCGGCAGACCGAACTGCGCCGCGTTATTCAACACTTCCAGGGCGCGGATGGTTTCCTTCTCGACTCCCTGTCCCTGCACGCGCACGGGATACACCAGGATGCGCACCCAGGGTGCGCGGCGGGTGAGGATGTTGAGCATGTCCTGAATCGCCGCGCCCGTGGGCGAGGTGACCAGTGCGACGACGCGTGGGAATTTGGGGATGGGCTGCTTGAGGTCTTGCTCGAACAGGCCTTCGTCATAGAGCTTGCGCTTCAATGCTTCAAACCGCGCTTGCAGGCTCCCCTGCCCCTGCAACTGGACCTGCTGCACCACCATCTGGTACTGGCCACGCGGTTCATAGACGGAAATTTCTCCCTGCACCAGAACCTGCACGCCGTCGCCTAACCGAACGTTTGAACGCGAGGCCGAGCCGCGAAACATGACGCAGGAAAGCTGCGCGCCGGAATCCTTCAGCGTGAAATACTGATGGCCGCTGGATTGCAGGCGGTGATTGCTGATCTCCCCCTCCACCCAAACGGTGCCGATGTGGCCTTCCAGCACCTCGCGAATCTCGCGGGTGAGCTGGGTCACGGTCAATGCGTTCTCTGGGGTCGAGGCCTCCATGGATCACGGCATCGTGGCGTGATTGCGGCGGGAATCCACGGAGAAACTCACCAATTGCCCGTGAAGAACTGCACCAAGCCGTCTGCCGTGCCCATCCAACAGCGGCCAAGTTCAGCCAGCCCCAGTCCCGGAGAGGGGGAGGCCGCCAGGAAGAGGGCGACGAGCAGCAGGACATTGATCAGGAAGATCAGCAGGAGGGAAAAGAACTCGCCATTGCGCTCGAGGTCACTCTGCTCCGCCATGACGGTTTTGGTGGTGAAGGTGGCGTGGAAGAACCAAGTGAAGCCCAGCATCAAATAGAACAGCCACACGGTTTTCACGCCGAACATGAGGCTGCCGAGCTGCAAAATATGCGTCTTCTGCAAAGGCCAGACGATGCCGGCCATGCCAAAAAGGGCGAGGACGATGAGGGAATAAAACGGCAGCAGATAAGGCGCCAGGGTGATCCAGGTGTTGGTCTTGTTGGTCTCGACATAGCCGCCCTGGGCCGAGACTTTCCAATCAAAGATCTTTCCACCAAACAAGCGCGCCACCACGAGGTGGCTCATTTCATGCCCGAATACATAGGCGCGTATCGGCCGGCAGCCCGCGAGATAGGCCGCTCCCCAAGTCAGGCCGCCCGCGGTGAAAAAAATAAACTCCTCCGTCCGCCAAAACGCCGAGCGTGTCAGCGCGCGCCAAAGCATTTCGCTCAACGTCAGGGCCGTAATCAGGCCGAGCGGAACCAGCAGGACAGCGGCCAGCCAGATCTTGACCTTCTTCACCCGGCGCAATTGCTTTTGCCGCGGATTGCGGCGGACATGCGCGGGCTTGGAGCGATCCAACTGCCGCAACTCCCGATCACGGGCGCTGGCACGGTAAGTATTGGTGGGCATTTGCGAGAGATTCGCCGTTTATTAACATATAATGACATTTTGACAATCAAAGATGTTCATATGTGCAAAACTTAACCAACAACTCCAGAATTTCTTGTCCTAACGCCAAAGGGGCGTAGTATGGACTGAACCTGATAATTCTAGCAATTTGTGAACTGAGCCAAAGCCCGCTTGTCGAAAGGGGGTCCGTGAACGAAAATTTGATCATCTACAGAAAGCCTTGCTCCGCCGAATGAACCCCGATGTGATCCAGTTTCAGTGCCATTCCTGTCAGACCGTTCTGACGGTGCCTGGGCATATGGCGGGCATCAGCGGTCCATGTCCCAATTGCGGCAAGGCGGTGACTTCGCCCGCCGCGACCCCTGGATTTGCCGGCGGGTTTCCCGCGGCACCACCTGCACCCCACATCCCTTCCGCTCCACCCCCACCGCAAGGATTGGGTGGGCAAAGCCCTCTACTCGGACAACGTGCCCCGGGAATGGGAGCCTTCGGCGGCGCACCCCCTCAAGGTCCGGTGCTGCCGCACCCGCACATTTCGCAGCACCTGACGCCGCCGCCAGCCACCCCGCCATCCGCCTTTTCTGGTCAGCGATTGCTGGGTGGGTCACCTGAGACGCCTCCCTGGCATCAACCTGGCCTGGGCCAGACATTGCTGGGCGGCCACCCGGCTCCGGCTCCAACTCCAGCCGCACCCGCCAATGCGGGTAGTTTTTTGCCGCCGCGTCGTCCCGAGGGTCAGGCCCCCGTGGCCGGAGGGGGGACTCCCGGCAGTCCGGCCAATCTTTGGGGAGCCGGCGGCGCCATGGGTGCCGCGCCTTCCCTGCCGCCGCAACCGATGGGACCTCGCGGTGAAGGAGCCTATCCATCTCCGGGTGGCTTTGGCGGCGGGGCGCCAGCTCAGGATCCGCGCGCGCTCTGGGGAAACGGTGGAGGGCCGGTCCCGGCGCCTCCCGGCATACCCCCTGGAGCAGCCATCCCCCCACCGCAACAGATGCAGCAGCCCGCCGGGCGCCACCGCAAGGGGGATCGCCAGGCGCCCCTGCCCTACCGCTCCGGTCGCGGCTCGAGCATCCTTAGAATCGGGCTTGCGTCCTTGTTCCTCGTCGGATTTTTGGGTGCCGGCGCCTGGTTTTTTCGGGAGCCTCTGAGAGAGGCCGCGAACCGCTATGCCAGCTCAAAAGGCAATCCTGAAGCGAGCAATCGTGATCGTGAGCCTTCCGCTGAAGAAGAAATCCCGCACATGCCCGCGCCGCCGACGCCTGCGGATTCGCCACCGCTAGCCCTTGAACCGCCGCCCGCGAACAAGAGCCCGAGTCCCGGCCGCTTTGATCCCAACGAAACCACGGTACCGAAGGCGGAGCCAGCCTCCCCTGGAGATCTCGCCTCGCTTTCAAACGTTCCATCCGCGAGCAATGATCCCGCCGCTCCGAATCGACCGTTGGGCGGCCTGATGGAAGTGCCCTCCAAGCAAGTGGAAGCGAGCATCCAAAGCGACAGCAGCCGCGACGCCACGACGGCGCTGGTGAAGACTGACATCAGGATCGAGGCGCCGCCTGAAGCCATGCCCGCGGCAGAGGCGCTGCGGAAGTTTTTGAATGCCAGCAACATTGAAGAGCGGATGCGCTACACCCTGGCGCCGGATGCCATGCGCAAGTTCATGGATCGGTACTACTCGGTGCATCCCGACGGGCCCATCAATGTCGATACCATCGGTTATGTCCGTCTTGACCCGAAGCCGCAGATCGGCGGCGGCGCGCATGCGGTCTTTGGCCTGGAAAGCCGGGCGTGGCAGTTTCCCGTGCCGGTCATGCTGGAAGAGGGCAAGGATGGCTTCCGCGTGGACTGGCTTTCGTTTGTGGAATTCAAGGATCGCCTGCTCGAGCGCTTCTTCAAAGAGTACTCGGAAGGCCCGGCGCGGTTTCACGTCGGCATCACGCGCACCCATTACTTCGATGACACGGTTCCCAATGCGGACAACAAGGACGCCTTCCGGGTGAGCTCGGCGCCGCCCAATCCGTTTCTGGCGACCGTGTTCGTGGACAAGGACTCGGCGGTGGGCCTGGACTTGAAGGACAAGATTCCGTGGGGCGCGCAGGTGTGGGCCATCGCCGAACTCGAATGGCTGCGGCTCGGCAGTCAGAAGTGGGTGGAGCTGGCGGCGGTGCCACAACTGAACTGGTACTCCGTTCCCGTCGCCGCGAAAACCCCACAGCCCGCGCGCAGTCCCTCGTCTCCGACGGAGATCCAGCGTGCTGTGCCGATCGGGCGCTGACCGGTCTAACGAACTGTCTTATTCGGCGGCGCTTCAGGGAGCGTCCAAGAAATGTTCAATAAATTTGAACATTGGGAGGGGGTAGACCGGTCCAAATGGATACGGAGGTAATCCGCCATGATCACTACCCATTCCCCCACAAACCCGGGCACGGGATTGTTTCGGGAAGCAAGTGATGCGGCGGCCGGTTCTGGCTTTGGCGCCAGCCACAGGGTTCCCAAAATCGGTCTGGCCCTTTCCGGCGGCGGCGCGCGAGGTCTCGCCCATGTCGGCGTTTTGCAAGTCCTGGAACGAGAAGGCATTCCCATCGCCGCGGTGGCGGGTACGAGCATGGGCGCCTATGTTGGATCGCTTTTCGCTGCGGGCCTGGGCAGTTCAAAACTCGAAGAACTGGCCCGCGAGATCAAGGACCGCCGGACGCTGATGCGGCTGTTGGATCCTGTCTTTCCACCCAGTGCCGGACTGATCCGTGGCGAAAAGATCCGCAAGCACCTGGAACGCTCGCTGGGGAACGTCTCGTTCGCCGACTTGCCCATTCCGGTGCTGGTCGTGGCGACGGATCTCGACAAACTCTGCCCCTATGTCTTCGACAGCGGCTCGGTGGCGGCGGCGGTGCATGCCAGCGCCGCGATTCCAGGCGTCTGCGCTCCGGTGCGCATCAATGGCCACCGGCTTACCGACGGCGGCGCCGCGGAGCCGCTGCCGATCACGCTGCTGCGGGAACGCTTCCCCTTGGATTCGGTGATCGCGGTCAATGTCCTGCCGACCAGCGCGGATATCTCCTCGGCCATCGATCTTTCGTTCTCCCCCCCAAAGAAGCCGGGTTTGGTCGGCCGCTTCTTCCACCCGATCAACCTGATGGCGCATGGCAATGTGATGGACACGTTCCGCCGGTCCTTGATGGCCTCCATGCTGCGCCTTGTCGAAAAGGAAAGCAGGCACGCGGAAGTCGTGATCCATCCGTTGTTTACTGAGAGCACGTGGTTCGACTTCGAAAATTACGAGCGTTATATCGCCGCGGGCCGGCGTGCTGCAGAAGCCGCTTTGCCCGCCCTACGCCAGCTTATGGAATCCACCCAACCCCGAGGAGAATCCCACCATGCCGCTCCTTCACCCACATCCATCCTGGTCAACCACGCCGCCTGAAGTCTGGCGCGCCTGGCAACTGCGCAAGCTGCGTGACTACCTAAGCCACCGCGTGCTGCCCTTCAGCGCGCACTACCGCCGGCTGTTTGCCGACCATGACTTGCATCCGGAAGATTTGCATTCCCTGGAGGATTGGACACTGGCGCCGTTCACCACCAAGGGCGACCTGACGGTGCCACGGGAACAGCAACGGGAGTTTGTGCTGATTCCTGACCAGAAGAAGCTGAGCCGGGAATGGAAGGTCATCCGTCACGCCCTGCTGCATGGCCGCGCCGCCACCCATGAGGAACTCGAAAAAGAATTCCGTCCCATTCTGCTGACCAGCACCACGGGCCGCTCGGCGGAGCCCGTGCCCTTCATTTACACCAAGCATGACATCACCAACCTTGAGATCGCCGGACGGCGGATGATGGAGGCTGGCAAGTCGCAACACGATTTCCGCCATGTTAACGCCTTTCCCTTCGCGCCGCACCTGGCCTTCTGGCTCGCGCATTATGCCAGCATCGGTTTCGGCACCTTCATGGTCAGCACGGGCGGCGGCAAATCCCTCGGCACGGACGGCAACATCAATCTGATCGAAAAGATTCAACCGGATGTCCTCATCGGCATGCCGACGTTTACTTATCACCTGCTGCGGGAGGCTGTCGAAGGCGGACGCCGCTGGCCTAACCTCAAACGCATCGTCCTGGGTGGAGAAAAGGTGGCGGAAGGATTGCGCGCGCGACTGCTGGCCCTCACCGCCGAATTGGGCAGCAAGGACGTGCTCATCATGAGCACCTACGGATTCACCGAGGCAAAAATGGCCTTCCCGGAATGCGCCACGGAGAAAGGCAGCAGCGGCTTCCATCTCAGCCCCGACTTGGGCATCGTCGAAGTCGTCGATCCCCAGAGTGGCCGCACCGTGGCGGATGGCGAACCCGGCGAGATTGTCTTCACCCCTCTGGATGCGCGCGGCACAGTGGTGCTGCGCTACCGTACGGGAGATATCGCGGAAGGCGGTCTGAGCTGGAAACGCTGCCCGTATTGCGG
>JAXMIV010000726.1:0-4342 GCA_034377045.1 Prosthecobacter sp.
ATGGTCTACAACAACACGCCCGCCGCCGTGCTGGCCCTGAAGAAGAGCGGCATCACCAAGCCCGCCGACCAGAGCGGCAAGAAGCTCGGCGCGCCGGTGGGTTCTCGCCACCCAAATCGGCCTAACCAGGGATTCGGCAATCCTTCCACCGCATCCGCAATCAGGCCGCCCAGCACAGGCGCAAACTTGAAGGCGTGGCCGGAATCCCCAGCAGCCACGACCAGACCAGGGCGCTCGGGATCGGGAGCGATCCAGAAGTCGCCATCGAAGGTGTCACCATAAAGACAGATGCGTTGCGCCACCACCGGGGCCTCGGCCAAGGCGGGGAAAGTTTCCCGAAGGAAGGCACGAAAGCGTTCCTCTTCGCCATCGGGCATGATCCGTGGCGCGTTCGCGGACACACGCCGACCGGGACCGTGGTTGGCCACCTTCACCACCCCTTCCGCATTGGCCGGGAAGCCGTACCAGCCCGTCACCCCAATGTCCGCCGCCCATACCGGAAACGCCGGCGCCTGGAAGCGCTCTGGATGGGCGGGTTGAAAATGAAACACTGGTTGCGCCGTCGCCCACATGACTGGCTTGAGCCAGGGCAGCGCCTCAGGGGTCCACGCTCCCAACGCAGCCACCACAACATCCGCCCCCCATCGCCGCAGCAGCGCCCCGTCCTCCTCCCAGTCTCCCAATACCGCCTGCTCATGAATGACCACGCCGGCAGCCTCCGCCTGAACCTTTAGTTGGGCCACGACCCGTCCGCTTTCCGCCCAACCGCCTGCGGGATTGAGGTAACCATCCACATAGAGCTCCGCGTTCCACTGCGGATGCTCCCGGCTCAGGCGCTCGGCATTCATGCGCCTCAGTGGATGGCCGCGTTGCCGCAGGTAGTGATAACTTTCGTACTCAAAGGCGCCTGGCTGCATGACCTCCCGCGACAGCACGAGGAAGCCGTCTTCATGAAAGAGGGTTGTGCCCCACTGCTCGTCCCACGCCCGCCACCCTGCCAGCGACGCCTCGCCCATCGCCGTGTATTGCGGATCGGCGCCGTAGTCCATCCGCACCACCTTGCTGATGTCCGTCGAAGCCGCGTCCGGATGCGGAATGATTCCGGCATCGATCAACGTCACCTCCCACCCGCGCGTCCGCAGTTCCAACGCGGCGGTGAGGCCGAAGATACCGCCGCCCACGACGAGCGCTGTGGGAGATGCGGACAGGCGGGTTCTCATGATTCACAAAGTGTTAGATCATCGAAATGGCGGCGTTTCCAGTCGCACTCATCGACCAACCATGAAACGTCTATTGCCACTCCTGTTTGTTTTCATCTCGGGTTCCCTGCTGGCGGATGACGCCGGTTTCCTCGTTCAGTTAGGCCTGACAGACAAAGAATCCACCGTCTGGGACGGCAGCATCAAAGTGACGCCCGGGCAAGTGGGAAGCATCGCGGGATGGCGGTTTGAAGGCAAGGACGCTATCGATGGCGGGTCCGCGTGGAAGGCGAGCAGCCGGAACGCCCCTGCCGCGCGCAAGGGCCGCAGCAACAACCCGAAGAAGATGGGCATCGCCAAGCGCGCGGCTGCGAACCTGGGACCGATGCAGGAAAACGGCATCTTCGTGCGCCTGCAGGAGGTGACGGCGGATTCCCTCGTCGAGGTGACCACCGCGCAGGGTACCTTCAGCTTCAAAGTCGGCGATGTGAAGGACGGCGATCCCCTCGATCTGCTGGACGGTCGCGCTGCGGTCCAACGCACCGCCATTTTGGGCCGCCAGATGTCGCCGGACAGAAGTGACGATGACTTCCCTGCCCTTGCCGTCGGCAAGGAGGGGACAGCCTGCCTGGTGTATCTGAGGTTCACACCGGGCATCGACCGCGATGAGCGCGCCAAGCGCTGGGACGCGGAACCGGCCGATCTCACCTTCCTCGCCAAACCGGCCGGCGGAGACCAACTTTGGCTGCAGGTGCGCGAAGGCAACACCTGGGGCAAGGACCGCATCGCCGTCACCGAGCCCGGCCGCGACATCTACAAGTCCGCCGTCGCCGTCGATGGCAAGGGCGTGATCTGGATCGTTTGGAGTGAGCGCCTGGCTGGCAACTTCGACATCCTCAGCCGCTCATTTGCCAACGGCAAACTGGGTGAGGTGGAGAACCTTTCCAAGTCGCCGGGGAATGACGTTTCACCGGTGGCCAGTACGGACGCGAGCGGCAAAGTCTGGGTCGCCTGGCAAGGCGGCAAGGGCGAGAACTTCGCCATCTGGGCCAAACCACAGACCGACGCTGGTTGGGGTGACACCCTGGCGATTTCCAACAACACCGGCAACTGCTGGCAGCCCGCCATCGCCGCGAGCGCCACGGGTGTCGCCATCGCCTGGGATTGTTACGACAAAGGCGACTACGATGTCTGGCTCTGGCAGTCCGGCGGCAAACCGCAGCCGGTGGCCAACAGCCCCCTCTACGAAGCGCGGCCGGCGTTGACTTACGACAAGGAAGGCGCGCTGTGGATCGCCTGGGAAAAGAGCGGTCCGACTTGGGGCAAGGATTGGGGCGCCTATGATGGCCAAGACGGCATCGGCTTGTACCGCGACCGGCAGATCGGACTCGCGGTGTTGAAGGACGGGCAATGGATGGAGCCGCAGGGCAGCGTTGCGGATGCCCTTCCCGGTGCGCAAGCTCGGCCAGGGCGCAAGGGCAAGGCGCGCGGCGCGGATGCCACGACTCCGCCGCCGCCCGTCCTTCCCGAGTTGGCAGATGGCGTGAATCCGGATGCCTATCTCCAGCCGGCGCAGCGCAAAGGCGCTCCTGGCGAGCATGCCGCCACGACTGGCTGGGGCACCTTTAACAACCTGGGCCGGCTCGCCTGCGATGCCGAGGGTCGAGTCTGGCTGGTGGCACGCAGCCGCTTGAACAGTTTCCGGGGTCCGGTGGGCTCGACCTGGGTCAGCTACGCGGCTTACCTCGACGGCGCCGAATGGGTCGGCCCCATTCTGCTGCCGCACAGCGACAACCTGATCTACAACCTGCCGGCTCTGGCCGCGGGTCCGCAGGCCCTTTTCGTCGCCCACAGCAGCGATCACCGCATGGATCGCTTTGCCGAATACAACCAGGCCCGCGATCCGAAAGGCAAGGGTGGCAATGCCGCCCTCGACGCGAGCAAGGATCCCTTTGACAATGATGTCTTCTTCAGCCGCCTCCAAGCCCAACGCCCGGCTCAGCCGGCCCAACTCAAACCGGCCGCGGTGCAGCCTTTGGACAACCCACCGCCCAGTGCCCGCACCCTGGCGGAACGTGAGGAAGTGAAGACCGTGCGCGGTTACCACACGACGGTCGCCGGCAAAGAACTGCGCATCCTGCGCGGTGAGTTCCATCGCCACACCGAAATCAGTGGTGACGGAGCGGGCGACGGACCGCTGGAAGACATGTGGCGGTATGGGGTCGACGCCGCCTCGATGGACTGGCTCGGCAATGGTGATCACGACAATGGCAATGGCCGCGAATACACCTGGTGGCTGACGCAGAAGACGACGGACGCCTTCCATCTGCCGGGAGCGTTTACACCCATGTTCAGTTATGAGCGCAGCGTCAGTTATCCCGAAGGCCATCGCAATTGCGTCTTCGCTCAGCGTGGTGTGCGCACCCTGCCGCGCCTGCCGATCAGCGATCAGCGCGTCTTTGCTCCGGCGCCGGATACACTCATGCTATACAAGTATCTGCATACCTTTGGCGGTGTCTGCGCAAGCCACACCAGCGTCGGCAGCATGGGCACCGACTGGCGCAATCATGACGCCGTCGTTGAGCCCATGGTGGAGGTCTATCAGGGCGCCCGGCAAAACTATGAATATCCCGGCTGTCCGCGCTGCCCCACCGAAGATGATGCCATCGGCGGCTGGGAACCCGCGGGCTTCCTTAACAACGCCTTTGCCAAGGGCTACAAATTCAGCTTTCAAAGTAGCAGTGATCACGGCAGCACCCACATCAGCTATGCGATGATCTACGCCGAGGACACGACCCGTGAGGCCATCCTCAACGCCATGAAGCTGCGCCACACCTACGGCGCCACCGATAACATCGTGGCCGACAGCCGCTGCACCGGTGCTGATGGCACCGAGCACATGATGGGCGATGAGTTCGCCGTCAAAGGCGCTCCCACCATCACCTGCAAACTGATCGGCACCACGCCCTTCGCCAAGGTGACGATGATCAAGAACAATGTCGAAATCCCGCTGGAAGCTCCGAAGTCCAAGGAGGTCTCCCTCACCTGGACCGATCCGAAGCCCGACAAAGGCAACGTCAGCTACTACTACATTCGCGGCGAACAGACGAACGGCGAACTCGTCTGGGTTTCGCCGATGTGGA
>JAXMIV010000727.1:0-2599 GCA_034377045.1 Prosthecobacter sp.
TTACCCCTATGGCCGCCACCACACCCAAGCACCCGAAGAAGAAAGGCATTACGGTCCTCCAGAACTACGACGTCGCCGCTGACGCGAAGAGCCGCATCAGCCTGCGGGGGGTGAAGACCAAGTATTTCCATGTGATGGTGCTCTCCAACGGCAGTTATGTGCTGGAGCCGCGTCTGCTGGTGCCGCCGGAGGCAGTCCCGGCACGGACGCTGAAGATGCTTGAACGTTCCGTTGCGGCCCTCAAGAAGGGAAAAGCTTCCGCTCCGATTGATCTGTCACCCTTCATCGGGGGCTGAGGCTGTTCATGGCGTTCAAGCTTCGCATGGGACAGCCGGAGATGGAGGCGCTGTGGCTGGACCTCTCGACGCGAAAACAGCAAGGCAAACTCGACAAGCCGGAGGAGAAGTTTTTCAAGAAGCTCGTCAAAGCGCTTGGCTACCTCGTCGCCGACCCAAAGCACAACAGCCTCGCATCCCACGAAATCAGCGATCTGAGCCGCAAATACGGCGTTAAGATCTACCAATCCTATCTGGAGAACCACACGCCGGGAGCGGGCCGCCTCTTCTGGGCCTACGGACCGGACAAGGGCGATATCACAGTGCTCGCCATCGAACCGCATCCCGAGGATCAGAAGCGCGGCACCTACGAGCGGATCAAGCTATCGGCAATTCCGCCCCCCAAAGACAAGCCAAGTGGAAACAAGTAAGCTCGCAAGCCGCTCCTGGTCCTCGGCCGATCCACCTCAGGGCAGGAAATAACGGCCCGATTTGGCCGTTCCGCGCTTCTGGATCCCGGCCTCCACTCATGAAATGGGACAACTATGAGTCAACCGATTGGTCAACCGGGCGAGGGAAAAATCCCGCTCCCAACCTTGACTTTTCCCGCCATCCCTGTATCTTAGAACAGTACATTTCCCCGACTGACCGCAGTCCCTGCTGACACCAGCAGATAAGACCTTGCGCCAGTTCGAGCCGCAACCCGCCCCTCACAGGATAACGGGCTCACCGGCACCACCACTCCGTGCCTCCCTCAGCATCCGTGCCTCCCTCAGCATCCGTGCCTCCCTCAGCATCCGTGCCTCCCTCAGCATCCGTGTCATCCGAGCCACCTGTCCTCCGCAGCCCCAGGCGAAGGATGGATCCGTGCAGCCCACCTCCCCAGACCCCCTAGTTCATCATTCCGCGCAGCCGCCCCAAACGTCCTCCTCCCCCTTTCCTCCCGAAAGACCCCCACGGCCCCACCCGTTAGCTTCCCCTTCGACATGGCGTCACTTTTTTCCCGCATCTTCTGCTGCCTGCTGCTCACACTGCCTGCCGGCGTTTGGGGTGCCGCGACCGCTGACACGGCGTTCTTTGAGAACCGCATCCGGCCGCTCTTTGTCGAACACTGCCAGGAGTGCCACGGCGATAAGAAACAAAAGGGCAACCTCCGCCTCGATTTCAAGGGCGGCTGGGAAAGTGGCGGCGACTCCGGACCCGCCGTCACCCCCGGCAAACCCGCGGACAGCCTCATGTGGAAGGCCGTCAGCTACACGGATCGCGACCTCAAGATGCCGCCGAAAAAGAAGCTCAAGCCTGAGCAACTCGCGGATCTCAACACCTGGATCACCGGCGGCGCCATCGATCCCCGCGATACCCCTCCGGGAGCCGCTTTGCCAAAGGCTGCTGCCCCGAAAGCCGATGGCAGCTTCTGGTCCTTCCAGCCCCCGGTCGCCCGCCCCGTCCCCGCCGTCAAAAACACCGCATGGCCCGCCAATGACATCGATCGTTTCATCCTCGCGAAAGTCGAAGCCGCCGGCCTCAAGTCCGCGCCCGACGCCGATACCGCCACCCTCGCCCGCCGCCTAACCTTTGATCTGACCGGACTGCCGCCGCGCGAAGAAACCCTGCCAGCCAAATCCCTCGATAGCCCACAGGCGCTTGAAGCCTTCGTCGATTCGCTGCTCGCCTCCCCCGCCTTCGCTGAACGTTGGGCCTCGCACTGGCTCGACATGACCCGCTTTGCCGAATCCTCAGGCGGCGGCCGCTCGCTGCCCTTCAAGGATGCCTGGCGCTTCCGCGATTACGTCCTCGAATCCCTGCGCGAAAACGCTCCAGTCAACCGCATGATCACCGAGATGGTCGCCGGCGATCTCTTGCCGCACCAAACCGCCGAGGACCGCCGCCGCCACCTCACCGCCACCGGCTTCCTCGCCCTCGGCCCCACCAATTACGAAGAGCAGGACAAAGGCGTGCTGCGCATGGACATCGTCGATGAGCAGATGGACACCCTTGGCAAGAGCTTCCTCGGCCTAACCATTGGTTGCGCGCGCTGCCACGATCACAAGTTCGATCCCATTCCCACCCGCGACTACTACGCCATGGCGGGCATCCTGCGCAGCACCCGCACGCTGAAGAACTACACCGACAACGTCGCCCACTGGATCGATACGCCCCTGCCCCTCGATGGCGAAAAGGAAACCCTCCTGCAGGCCCATGAGAAGGAAGTCGCCGCCTTGCAATCCCAAATCGCCGAACTCAAGGATCAGCTTCGCGATGCCGGCGGCGCCGAACTGCGCCGCCAAAAAACCATCAAATCCTCCGACCTTCCCGGCATCGTC
>JAXMIV010000728.1:0-4520 GCA_034377045.1 Prosthecobacter sp.
AAAACCACTCCCATCACACCATGAGCAGAAAAAAGAAAGACCGACTCATGCTCAACCTCAAGGAGGGTGAGCGCTACAAACACCGCGTGGCCATGGTCAACGAAGAGGGCGGCTGGAATCAGCACGAACCCAATTCCGGCATGGCGCGCATGTTTGTCATCATGCTGCTGATCCACGTCATGGTCATCGGCGGCATCATCATCTATGACTATGTCAATGGCGACGACAGCCCGGCGCAGGCCACCTCGGCGGTCGCTTCCTCGGTGGCGACCAGCGCGCTGCCGCCCTCCGCGGTCAACGCCGCCACGTTGGACCGGGAGATGCCCATCGAAGATTACGCGACCTATGAATGGCGCTCAGGCGATTCATTGCCGCTGGTGGCCGACAAGCTCGGCGTTACCGAGGAAGTCCTCATTCGCCTGAACATGTTGGACAAAGGCGCGCAGATCGATCAGAACACCATCCTCCGCTATCCACGGCGGCCGGTGGTCAAAGCTCTCGCGCTCGGGGTTGCAGGCGCCAATGGCGAATCGGCATTGCCGCCCCCGATTACTGAAGCTCCTCCGGCCGCCGCAGCGCCGGCAGAGGCGATGCCCCTGACGCCATTGGGTGAAAATCTCTCGCTGGATGCCACCTTGCTTGGCCGCTTGACCCCGGCTCCGGACATCACGCCGGGTCAGGTCATTCATGCGACGCCCCCTGCGCCGGCGCCAAAATTTGTGCTGCCCGCACCGGTCCCGAAAATGGTTGAGAAGCCCGTTGCCAAGGCCCTGCCGGTAACGCGCGAGATCCTGACTCGCTCGCTTGTGGATAAGGCGCCGTCTCGCGGCACCTACCTCGTCAAGCCCGGAGAAACCCTGTACGGCATCGCCAACAAACACGGAGTCTCCATGGAGGCTCTGCAAAAGGCGAATAACATCACCAAGCCCGAGTTGTTGCGCGATGGCATGAAGCTGGCGATTCCGGCCAAATAAGTTGTTAGGCGAAGCCTCCACCCTTCATGGCGAAGCGTTCCATCATCCTCCTTCTTCTGTCCGTCGCTCTTCTCGTCGGCCTGGGAATCACCATGCTGGCGAGCACCAGCTTCTTTGCCAGGGATGGCGGCGGTGAGGGATACGTGGCGGTGTGGAAGCAGGCGGCGGCGCTGGGCTTTTCGCTGCTGGTTTGTGTGGCCGTGGCCATGGTGGACTTCAATCGTTGGTATCGCTGGCGGTGGTGGATCTTTGGCATGGCCGTGGTCGGACTGATCCTGTGTTATGAATGGCACCTCTCACAGCTTCTGGGTTATCCGCCGCTGCTCGGCACTCGCGTCAATGGCGCCAGCCGGTGGTTGCGCGTGGGGCTGGGGGAAACACGGTTGCAGCCCTCCGAGTTTGCCAAGATCGCGCTGATCGTTTCCCTGGCGGCATGGTTCGCCGGTCACGAGGCGCTGACCAAAACCTTTCGCTATGGTTTGTTAGTCCCGGGCCTGCTCCTTGGCGCCATGGTCTTGCTCATCGGCGGTGAGGTGGATCTGGGCAATGCCGCGGTGGCGGCCGCTGTCGGCGCGGGTGTGATGTTTGTCGCTGGAACTCGCCTGCGCTATCTGGCCTGCATCACGGCCGTGGGGGCAGCCGCGCTGTGGACGGGCATCAAACTGGCCCCCAACCGCTTTGACCGCGTCATGCTGATTTTTGACCTGGAAAAGCACAAGGACGGTCTCGGCCTCCAGCAATGGATCTCGAAACTCGCCTTCGGCTCCGGCGGCCTCGAGGGACGCGGGCTGGGCGAGGGGCGGATGAAATTGTCCTACCTGCCTGAGGCGCACACCGACTTCATTTTTCCCATGGTGGGCGAGGAGCTCGGCTTCTGGGGCGCCGCCTGCACCGTTCTGGTGTTTGTCCTCCTCGCCTTCTCCGGCATGTGCATCGCCTCGTATGCGCCCAACCGCTTTGGCAAACTCCTCGGTTTTGGCCTGACTTTCCTTTTAGGCTTGGAAGCGCTCTTGAACATGGGCGTGACCACTGCTTTGCTGCCGAACAAGGGACTGCCACTCCCCTTCGTCTCGTACGGAGGGTCGAGCCTCCTGGCCGCCATGGTGGCGGTAGGCATACTCATCAACATCCACCGCCAGGGCGTCCATTTGACCTGGGATCAGCTCCCCGTGATCCGCAGAAAGCGCCGCTGGACTCCCCAGCTTTGACCTTCCGTGAAATCCAGAACCGAAAAATCCGTCCATGTGCTCATCGCATGTGGGGGTACCGGCGGGCATTTGTTCCCCGGCATCGCCGTTGGTGAAGTCCTCGCCTCCCGCGGGCATGACGTCACCCTGCTGATCAGCGAGAAGAAAATCGACGACATCGCCGCTTCCGGACACAAGGAGCTGCGCTTTGAAAAGTTGCCGTTTCTTGCCATGCCGAAACCGTGGTCGCCGAAGATGCCCGGCTTCCTGCTCGGCCTGTGGAAAGGCGCCAAAGCCTGCCGCAGGATCATCCGCGATCATGAAGTCAAGGTCGTGCTTGGCATGGGCGGCTTCACCTCCTTTGCCCCCCTGTATGCCGGCAAAAAAGAAAACTGCCTGACGCTGATCCACGAAAGCAACGCCATCCCCGGCAAGGCCAACCGCCTCAACGCCCGCTTTGCCAACATCGTCCTCTGCGGCCTGGAAGCCTGCAAGCCCCACTTCGTCAAACACCCCGATGTGCGCGCCGTCGGCACCCCCGTCCGCAGCACCATGCGCAATGCCGCCCAGGAAGACCCGCATGCCTTCTTCAAACTCGACAAGGACAAGAAGACCCTCCTCATCATGGGCGGCAGCCAGGGCGCGCGCGGCGTCAACCGCGTCGTCGGTTCGGCTCTGGAGCAGTTTGAGCGAATGGGCATCCAGGTCTTGCACATCGCCGGCCCCACCGACTACGAGGAAGTGCGTGACGTCTATGCAAAACACCCTCTTCTTCCGCAGCACGTCGCCGCTTTTTGTCATCGCATGGACATGGCCTACCGCATCGCCGACCTCGCCATTGCCCGGTCTGGTGCTTCCTCAATGTCCGAGCTCGCCTACTTCGGTGTGCCCAGCTTGCTGATCCCCTATCCCTTCGCCGCCGAGGATCACCAAACCAAAAACGCCCAGATCTTCGACCAGGCCGGAGCTTCCAAATTGCTTCAGGAAAAAGACCTCAACGCCGACATCCTCGCCGACACCGTTCGTCAGATCCTCACCGATCCTCACGTCTCCGATCGCATGAAAAAGGCCGCCCAAAAACTGGCCGTGCGCGACTCCGCCGAAACGATCGCGGACTTGATTGAAAAGCAGGTGGCCTGACCGCTATGATCCGCTGCGCCTTGCTTCTAGCCCTCCTGGCGCCGGGATTTTGTCTGGCGGCGGAAACGCATCATGAAGTCGTGATGGAGTGGCCTGCCTTGCCGGAGGGCAAGGCGCTGGGCATCTGCGCCGGCGTGGCCGTGGATTCAGCGAATCGGGTGTTTGTCTTTCACCGGGGCGCGCGCGTGTGGAAGACGCCGTTTCCCACGGAACCAATTGCCACGACGACCGTGTGGATCATCGACGGCAACACCGGCAAACTGCTGGCCGAATGGGGCGCGGGCCAGTTCATTATGCCGCATGGCCTAACCATTGATGCCAAAAACAATGTCTGGCTCACGGATTTGGGGTTGCATCAGGTCTTCAAGTTCACCAACGGCGGCGAACCCCTGATGACCCTTGGCGAGCGAAGCACGCCCGGCACGGACAAGGCGCACTTCAATCTGCCAACCGACGTGGCGGTCCTGCCGGACGGCTCATTCTACGTCAGCGACGGCTACAAGAACACCCGTGTGGTTAGGTTTGATGCCGCGGGCCGTTATCAGTTTGAATGGGGTGGCAAGGGCAACGGCCCCGGACAATTCCATCTGCCCCATGGCATCGCCATCGATTCAGCCGGCCGGGTGTATGTGTGCGACCGGGAAAACCTGCGGCTCCAGGTTTTTGACGCTCAAGGCAAGTTCCTCGATCAATGGCAAGGCCTGCACATCGGCAAACCTTACGGGGTCGAGATTGGGCCGAATGGCCATGTTTTCATCATCGATGGCGGCGGCGGCAAGGCCGTCGAACTGGATGCCAAAGGCGCCGTCATTGACACCTTCGGGATCGGCCAGTTCCAACTCGGCCACGACATCGCCGTCGGCCCGGATGGCGCCGTCTATGTGGCCGACGCCGCCGGGCGGCGCGTACAGAAGTTTGTGAAGCGGCCTAACTAAGCCCCCATCAAACTGCGGATCACATACGCCAGCCCGGCAGTGGCTGGAATGGTGAAGATCCAGGCCCAGACGATGCGTTCGACGAGGCTCCATTGAATGGCGTTCCAGCGCCGCGCGGTGCCCACACCCATGATGCTGGTGGTGATCGTGTGCGTGGTGCTCACCGGCATGCCCATCCAGCCCGTGGCGGCCAGGATGGTCGCGGCCGTGGTTTCCGCGGCGAAGCCATGCACGGGCTTCATCTTCACCATTTTGTGGCCGAGCGTTTTGATGATCCGCCAACC
>JAXMIV010000729.1:0-5192 GCA_034377045.1 Prosthecobacter sp.
GTTCTCGTTGTGCAGAAAGGCGAAGCACTCCGGCGCAAAGCGCGGCATCTCGTCAAAGCGGATGCTGGTTTCGTCCGACAACGTGTCGCCAATCTGAAAATCGTAGTTGCCGACGAGGCCGACAATGTCACCCGCCCAGGCCTCATTCACCGTTTCCCGCTCCTGGGCAAAAAGACGCTGCGAATTGCCTAACCGCAAGCGTGTACCCGTGCGCGTGTTGATCGCGCTCATGTCGCGCTGAAAGCAGCCGGAGACGATGCGGATGAAGGCGACATGGTCCCGATGGCGCGGATTCATGTTCGCCTGGATCTTGAAAACGAAGCCGGAAAACGCTTTGCTTTCGGGCATGATGATTTGTTCGCCGCATTGCCGCGGGGCAGGCGGCGGCGCCAGTTCGAGAAACCGGTCCAGCAGCATCTGCACGCCGAAGTTGTTCATGGCGCTGCCGTAGAGAACCGGTGTGAGCTGCCCTTTGCGAATCTTGTCCAGTGAGAACGCCGCGCCCACGCCATCGAGCAATTCCAGTTCCTCACAGACCCGGTCATACACCAGCGGCGGCAGCGCATCCCGCACGCTCTCATCGTGGATGTCCCGCACCTTCATCGGCGCGCGAAACATGCCGCCGACGGTGCGCTCAAAAAGATTCACCTGATGCGACTCGCGATTGTACACGCCTTTGAAATCCACCCCATCGCCCAGCGGCCAATTCAGCGGGCAGGAGGCGATGCCGAGCACGCGTTCCAGTTCATCCAGCAGATCCAGCGGCGGCCGCGCCGGGCGGTCGAGCTTGTTCATAAAAGTGAAGATGGGCACGCCGCGCCGGCGGCAGACTTCAAAGAGCTTCAAAGTCTGCGCCTCGATGCCTTTGCCCGCATCGATCACCATGACTGCGGCATCCACCGCCGTGAGCACCCGATACGTATCTTCGGAGAAGTCCTTGTGGCCCGGAGTGTCCAGCAGATTGATCACACAGCCGCCATACTCGAACTGCAGCACTGTCGACGACACCGAGATGCCGCGCTGCTTTTCCAGTTCCATCCAGTCACTGGTCGTCGCGCGTTGGTTCTTCCGCGCCGTGACGCTGCCCGCGAGCTGCACCGCGCCGCCGTAAAGCAGCAATTTTTCCGTCAGCGTCGTCTTCCCGGCATCCGGATGGGAGATGATCGCGAAAGTGCGGCGGCGGCTGACTTCGGGGTGGGCTTTGGCGGGAATATCGGGCATGCGGCTGGGTGGAACCCGCTCCATCGTCCTTGCCGGTGGGAATCTCAAGAAAAGATCGGCTTTCGGCGGCGCAACCGAGCGTCATCGAATTTCTGTTGCCATGGTGGGTAAAGCACGCAACAATCGGCGCCCATTTTTGCCGCCGCCCTTTGGCGTCTCCCGACCGTATAAGCTCCCACCGCCACTTCACGCGCCATGCCTGCGAAAAAAAAATCAGCGCCCAAAGCTCCGGCCAAGCCTGCCAAAAAAGCCCCCCTCAAGCCCGCTGCCAAAAAGCCGGCCAAGGCGGCTAAGGCAACGCCGCCGCCGAAGTCCAAGCCCGCAGCCAAGGTCGAGAAGAAGCAAACTTCCAAACCCGCCCCCCCGAAATCTCACCTTGTGACGAAAGCCCCCGCGAAAGCCCCCAGCAAAGCCACCCCCGCCGCCAAGAAGCCCGCCGCCAAAGCCGCTCCTGCCAAAAAGGAGGCCCCCGCCGCGAAAGCGCCTGCCAAGCCCGCAGCTCCCGCGAAAAAAGAATCTCCCAAAGCCGCCAAAGCTCCCGAAGCCCCCAAGGCAGCCGCCAAAGCCGCCGCGCCGGTCCCCGCCCCTGCCCCGGCCCCCGCCAAAAAGGAAGCCCCCAAGTCAGCCTCCGCACTCGCCAAAGCCGCCGCCAGGGCTCCCTTCTCCAAAGCCGGCCCGATGGTGAAAATCACCAATGTCCGCCGCACCAGCCGGATCGAAGATGAGGGCATCACCATCGAGACGCCCAAAAAGCCCGTCCTGCCCGCCGCCTTCCTCAAGAAACAACGCCACCGCCTCGTCGAATTGCGCGACGCCTACCTGAACTCCGCCGAAGGCGTCGCCAACGAATCCCTCCGCAAAGGCTCCGACGGCGGCGACTCCTCCGCTTTTGGCATGCACCAGGCCGATGCCGGCAGCGACGCCTACGATAAAGACTTCGCCCTCAGCCTCCTCGCCAAAGAGCAGGACGCCATCTACGAAATCAACGAGGCCCTCAAGCGCATCGACATCGGCACCTACGGCCTCTGCGAAATGTCCGGCAAGGTCATTTCCGAAGAGCGCCTCGAAGCCCTCCCCTTCACCCGCTTCACCGTCGCCTGCCAGGAGCGCCTCGAGCGCGAACAGATGGGTGGCCGCTGGAACCGCCCCGTCCGCTCCCTTTTCGGCCTCGACGAGGCCGCCGAAGACAGCGACGACGAGCGCGAAGAAGAGGAGACCACCACCACCACCAGCGAATCGCTTGACTTCAGCAAAGAGTAATCTAGTCTCCGCACCCCAATTTTATGGCCCGAGAAATTATCATCCTTGAGTGCACGGAAGCGAAAGCCGAAGGCAAACCGACTTCGCGTTACGTGACGACTCGCAACAAGAAGAGCATCCGCACCCCGGGCCGTCTGGAAAAAGTGAAATTTAACCACTTCCTCAAGCGCCGCACCCTTCACCGCGAGATCCGCTAAAAATACCCCGTCATGCAACCGAAGACTGAAGAACGCCTCATCAATTTCCGCCGGTCCAACCGCAAAATGCCGCGGCGCCGGATGGATATCCCCGTCGACCAAATCATTTACAGCCGGCCCGACCTTCTCGCCCGCTTCACCACCGAAACCGGCAAAATCATTGCCCGCCGCGTCACTGGCGTCCCCGCCTGGCTGCACCGCAAGATCTCCCGTGAGATCAAGCGCGCCCGCGCCGTCAATCTGCTGCCCTGAGTCAGCGCGGCCGGTGTGTAGGATCATCCTTTGATCCCATTCCCCATCCTTTCCCACTGCTGCCTCGCGCGGCAGTGGGAATTTTCGTCTTAGACCGTCCCACGATGCCCCCCCTCAACGACACCCAGAACGAGCGCGATGACCGCCGCCTGCCGATCGATCGCGTCGGTGTCAAAAATCTGCGCTTCCCCCTGCGCATCCGCGATCGCGACCAGGCCCAGCAGCACACCGTCGCCATCGTCAACATGGCCGTTGACCTCCCGCACCACTACAAAGGCACGCACATGAGCCGCTTTGTCGAGGTCCTCCACGCCCACGGCCGCGAGCTCACCGTCGCCAGCATCGCCGCCATGCCGCGCGAGCTCCTCAGCCGCCTCCACGCCCGCAAAGCGCACGTCGAAATGCGCTTCCCCTACTTCCGTACCAAACGCGCCCCCGTCACCAAAGCCGAAGGCCTCCTCGACTACGGCGTCATTTTTGAGGTCAATGCCGAGGGCGAAGAGATCGACTACGTCGTCACCGTCGAAGTCCCCGTCACCACCGTCTGCCCCTGCTCCAAAGCCATCAGCGACCGCGGCGCCCACAACCAGCGCGGCCTCGTCACCTTGGCCGTCCGCTTCCGCCAGCCCATCTGGATCGAAGACCTCATCGAAATGGTCGAAGACAGCGCCAGCAGCGAGCTCTACTCCGTTCTCAAGCGCCCCGACGAAAAATTCGTCACCGAAGCCGCCTACGACAAACCCGTCTTCGTCGAAGACCTCGTCCGCTCCGTCGCGCAGAAGGTTTCCAGCCACAAACACATCAAATGGTTCCGCGTCGAGGCCGAGAACTACGAGTCCATTCACAACCACAACGCCTGGGCTGTGATTGAAGGCAAAGGCAAGGTCCAGGCGGCTGAAGAAGCGCAAGAGTAAGCCTACTCCACCTTCCGCGTCCCCTTGCACGCCGGGTAACCCGTGCATTTCCAGAACTGCGAACCCGCATTCTGCCCCTGCCTCGCAGTTCGCAGAGACATCAACTTCCCGCACACCGGGCACTCCGGAAACTGAGAATCCGTCCGATCTCCCCTCCCCCTCTCCCCAATCCGCGCCGCCGCCAGTTGCTCGCTATAGCCACCCTCCCGAATAAAGTCCCGCTCCAGCGCCACCAACTGCTGATCCAGCAGATAGTTCGCCTGGTGGATCAGGCAGATCAGCGCATTCGCCCTCACCGCCGCGCTCTCATGCTCCAGCCAAGGCGCATACACCGCCCACCGCGCCCGATCCCCCACCTCAGTAGCATCCGTCAGATCCGACCGATCCGACCGATCCGTCGGATCAGCCTTTGCCCCCACCCGCCGCACCGCCAAAGCCTCCGCGTCTTCCTTGCCCCACTGCGGCAACCGGCGCTGCCGCAGGTAGTCCTCATAGTCCAGCAGCAGCTCGTCCAGACTCCCGCGCGCCACATTCGTCAGGTGCATTTCAGTCTTGCTGCTCGTCGCCCCCGCCCGGTTCCCTTCCGCGATGTTCTGCCGCCCGCTCCGCGCCGCCTGCACCATCTGATCATGCGTGCGGCTGCGTTTGTCGACGAACCGGTCGCAAAACATCACCGTCCCGTCATAGATGATCGTGGTGACTTGAAAGGACCGCAGTTCCCGATAACCCCCCACTCGGCCGCAGCCTGTGGTGCAGGCGCTCCCCATCCCCCGGCTGATCACTAGCTAGAAGTCTGCATCATTTTCACAGCGAACGCTATTTCCTGTCTTGCTACTGCGTCATGCCTAACCACGTGCATGTAGTGGTAAAGCCAACATCGCCCCACGAACCCGCAGACCTCCTGCACTCCTGGAAAGGTTTTACGGCCAAGGAGATCAATCATCACCTGCAACGTAGCGGCGCAGTCTGGGAACCCGAGAGCTACGATACCTTGGTGCGGGATACGGAGCACCTCTGGAAAGTCATCCGCTACATCGGCAAGAATCCCGCGAAGGCACGCTTGCCCAAAGATCAGTGGTCGCGCCATATCGACCCCGCGTGGCAAAATTCCGGATGGGGATTTGGTGAAGAGTCGGGAGGATAGGCGTCCTCGCCTGTCGAGGGCCTGAGGCGTCTCGCCTACTTTTCTATTATTTTTAGGCTGGAAGCCAGTTGTGTTCTGAGAACGGATTGCAATAGAGGGTATGGGGTGAAGGTGACGAATTTGTCACTGTACACGCGGGGCTAAAATGCGAAGAAGGTGCTGATGGCAGCAGAGGCGCAGGGCAGTCCGAGCAAACTGATTCTG
>JAXMIV010000730.1:0-4803 GCA_034377045.1 Prosthecobacter sp.
GGTCATCCATCTGCAAGCCCGCCATCAGCGGCGACTGCTCGTCCATCGCAGCTTCGATCAAACCGCGCTTGCGGGCCTGGAGGGCGAGGATGCGTTCCTCCACGGTGCCGCGGATCGCCAAGCGATAGGCGGTGACCACCCGCTGCTGGCCGATCCGGTGCGCCCGGTCGATGGCTTGGGCTTCGACCGCCGGATTCCACCACGGGTCGAGCAGGATGACGTGGTCGGCGGCCGTGAGGTTGAGACCATAACCGCCAGCCTTAAGGCTAATCAGGAACACCCTTCGAGACGGGTCTGTCTGAAACCGGATGACCTGCGCATCCCGGTCCTGGCTGCTGCCATCCAGGTAACAATAAGGTGTGTTTTGGCCGTCCAAACGTTCACGCACTAGACGTAAAAACTGCACGAACTGACTGAATACCAAGACTTTGCCGCCACCATCAATGATGCCGTCAAGCCGCTCCATGAGCATCGGCCATTTGCCGGACAAATCTTCGAGGTCCAAGCCCGCTAGCGCCTCCGGACGGATGCCCGTCAATCGCAGATCACAGCAGGCTTGGCGCAACCGCAGGAGGACGGTGAACATGGTCATCTTCGCGCCGTTTTGGCCGGAACGCTTGCGTGCCGCCTTGATCTCCTCCCGCCCTTCTTCCAACAGGCGGCGATAAACCTCCATCTGCGCGGAGCTGGGGTCGCACCAGAGAACCTGCTCAATCTTCTCGGGCAAATCCCGGAGTACCTCGCGTTTGGTGCGGCGCAGGAAGTAGGGGCGGATCAGCTTTTTCAGGCGCTGACTGGCCGCCTGACCCGCCGGGGTGTCGAGGCTGGTGTGAATGGGCTGCTCGAAGCGCTCCTTGAACGTCTCCCGGGAACCGAGGTAGCCGGGCAGGACGAACTGGTAGATCGACCACAAATCCCGAGTACCGTTTTCCACCGGCGTCCCCGTGAGAGCCAAACGCGTCCGGGCGCGGAGGCTGCGCAGCGCCTTGGCGGCCTCGGTGTCGGGGTTGCGGATGTAGCTGGCCTCATCGAGAAGAATGAGCGCCCATTCGCGTTTGTTGTGATATTCCAAGTCCCTGATAATTAACTGATAGGTAGTAATTATCACGTCAAACGCGGACATCTGTTTGAGCCGTTCTTCCCGCCCAGCACCTTGAATGGCCGCCACTTTGAGCTCTGGAGCGAAGCGCTCGATCTCCGCCCGCCAGTTGCCCACCAATGATTTGGGGCAAACGATCAGCACCGGCTGCCGGGTCTCGGGGGTCGCCTGCTGAACCAGGGCACGGATCACTGCGATACTCTGCACCGTTTTCCCCAAACCCATCTCATCCCCCAAAATCCCGCCCCGCCCCGCGAGGACCAGGGATTGCATCCAGCGGGTCCCGAGAAGCTGGTAGGGTCGCAATCTCGGGCCCAAATCCCCCAATTCGGCGAGGATTGCCGCCTCATCCCCCAGCTTTGGCAAAAGCGCCTCCCCCTCTGGGAAGAAGTAAGGGGCATGTAGGGCATTGAGGCGAGCGCCGTCCGGCGTCAGTTGCAGCGGGACGTCCTGGAGAACGTCCTCGAACTCCGCCACCGCCGCGAGATCCACCAGGTACCGTTTGCCGTTCTTCGCCTGGACCGAGCGCTGGCCGGAGCGCACCAACCGCAGCACCTCGGCACGGGGAAGGCGGAACCCGTCCGGCGCCTCGTAGCCAAACTCCATCGACAGCCAGTCACCCCCTCCCACACTGCGTGAATCGTCGCCGCCCGCCTGAGGCCGGACCTGGGGGACAATTCGGGCAACTCCCCGCGTCGCGGCCCGCCAGCGGTCGCCTTCGACGATCTTCACCTGCTTCTGAATCCGGGGCAGATCAGTAGCGTAGAAGCTCAGGATGGCGTCCGTACCCGTCAGCCGCAATACCTCCCCCGCGACGCCGGGTTTCCGACCGGCAGGCTTGAAGCCCAGCGACTCAAACAGGCTCAAAAAGCGGGATTCTCCATGACGATCTTGTACGTAAAAAGTGCCTGTTTGTTGTTGATCCTGAATAGGAAATAGATCTTTTTCATCGGCTGATCCAGCGCCCCAACGACGATCTTGATAAGTGGCCGTCAGGGTCACTTCAACCGCCTGGAAGGACCCATCGACAAGCGCCTCAAACTCGCACGGCACCGGCGCGACGTGGAAATTCTCAAGCCCGGCGCCCTTGAGGGAAACCTGGAAAACGTCCCCCAGGGCCCCCCGCTGTGCCACCAGCCAGGGCAGCGTCCGCCGGACCGGACCGGTCAATTCCTGGAGTACCTTTTCCACGTCAGGACCGGCGGTTGGCAGAGTGAAGATCGTGTGCGTTTCCCGGCACAGCCACCAGCCGCTGCCGCGCGAGATGGGATGCTGGTCCCTGCCCTCCAGCCGAATGATCACGTCCTGGCCGCCGGCGGCTTCGATCATGACCGGGAGTTGCACGGGAGCGTCGGCGACCGCCAGACTCTGCCCGCCCCCCGAGGGCCGCCCTGCCGAAACTCGAGGATGACCGGCGATTTGCTTCAGGAATTCCGGCCAAGCCCCCCGCCCCAGGGACAGCGGCGCGCTTTGCGCCTGCACCCCCTGCTCTGCCAGCCAGCCGGCCAGCAACGATTCCTCAGCCTCGCCGCCGGCCGCGAACTTGATATAGACACTCACCGGCTCCCGCAGTTCCCCTTTGAGAATGGTTTCCGGAAGAAAAACCGAGTACTGCCCGGGGACGCGTTTTGGCGCACGGGGAGCCTCTGGGGACTTCTGGGGAGCGGGTCGCGAAACAGCGACCGGAGGCGGAGATTCCGTCTTCCCCATGAGCCAGGCAAGGGCCACCGCCAAAGAGTGCTCACACATCATGCTGCGGCGGGCCGCAGGACAGGTGCACAGGTTGTCCACATCACTCCGGCTGCGAATGCGCAGGCCGCAGGCGAACTTCATTTTGCCACCGCCCGCCAGGCCGCGGATCAGCCCCTCCGCCGCGCTTTGCACCGACACCATCCCCGCATCCACGAGTCCGCGTGCCGCCTTCATGGCCGCCCACCCGCCGATCTCCCCAAGCCATTTCTCCGTCACTTCCATTTCTTTCTAGCGTGGGGCACCGTTCGCATTCACAGTCGTCAGCCGTCAAGGCCCTTATGCGCATCGTCGCGATCACGAATCAAAAAGGTGGTGTCGGAAAAACCACCACTGCCATCAATCTCTCCGCCTGCCTCGCCCAGCGAGGCGTTCGGGTGTTGCTCATCGATCTCGACCCGCAGGCCAACGCCACCAGCGGCCTGGGCCTGGCTCAGGAGGACGGCGGCAGCCTTTACCCGGCCTTGGTGGACGGCGAGGACCCGCACAATGTCATCCGCAGCACCCGCCTGCCGAATCTTTCCATCATCCGCTCGCATCAGGAGCTGGCTGGCTGCGAGATTGAACTCGCCCAGGCTGGAAACCACCTGGCCCGCCTGCGCGAGGTGCTGCAACCCCTGCGCACGTCCGGCCACTTTGACTACATCATCATCGATTGCCCGCCCTCGCTCGGCGTGTTGATGACGACGGCGCTCTCGGCGGCCGACGAACTGCTTGTGCCCATTCAGTGCGAGTATTTCGGGTTGGAAGGCCTGTCGAAGATCGTCCACGTGGTCCAGCAGATCCGCGATTGCGGGGCGAATCCGAATCTCCTGCTCGAAGGCATCGTCATGACCATGTACGACCAGCGGGCAAATCTGTCCCAGCAGGTCGTCAAGGACGTGCGCACTTACTTCGCCGAAATCATCTACAACACCATCATCCCCCGCACGGTGCGGCTGGGTGAAGCGCCCAGCTTCGGCAAGTCCATCATTGAATATGAACCCGGCGGCCGCGGCTCCATCGCCTACCGCGCTCTCGCCGAAGAATTCCTCGCCCGCCGCGCTCCGCGTTAGGCCAAAAAGAGGCCTTCAGCGGGGTTAGCTTGTTAACTGTTCAAAAAAACAGTCTAACAATAAATATTTAACTTATCTAAATATTTAGTTGGAACAAAACGTATGGGAGTTATTATCGACCTCATATTATGACTCGGACTGACCTCCCCCTCCTGCACTTGGCGGAGCCAACTGCTCGCCAGATCCCTCAATCGCGCGTCCACCTGTTTGACGCTCTCTTTCTCACCGCCGCCCTGGTTCTCGTCGTCGGCGGGGCGCTCTTTCTGATCGATCAGGCTTCGGCCCGCAGTTCCGGCCAGGAGGCCACTTTCCACCGGCTTTGCACGGAGGCCTCCCTCTGGCTGCCGGCCATCATGACCGGCGCGGCCAAGTACGCCACGCTGTTCCTGGCGAGCATCGTCAATTCCGCCCTCATCGTTTTCCTGGTCACCAGTCTGCGCTCCCTGGATCGCAAAGTCGGCCGAATGAGCAATCGCCGCGCCTTCGGTTTTACCCCAATGCGCAGGGTGCATAACCTGCGCCGCGCCCAAGCCGCCCGCGCCCGTCAAACCACGGTCCGCGCCCGCGAGTCCCAAAGTTTCCTGCTTTCGCCGGTGTTTCGATAGGCGCCGTTCAGGCTCGAAGCCTCCGGATCAGTTGGCATCCATGACTTTCGCAGGCCCAGCGCCTTCACGAACGACGATTGAGCAAGAGCCACGAAATTGGAGACCGCGCAGATTTACACCGCAGTCTCCATCAAGCTGTTGCAGGACGTGCATGCGCGGACGCATCCGGCCA
Organism: Prosthecobacter sp.; assembly: GCA_034377045.1. Taxonomy (GTDB): domain Bacteria; phylum Verrucomicrobiota; class Verrucomicrobiia; order Verrucomicrobiales; family Verrucomicrobiaceae; genus Prosthecobacter. The sequence goes on from JAXMIV010000730.1 coordinate 4,681, forward strand.
GCCAGACCAGACTCGACGAACCCGCCTCTGTGCGTTAAACTCTTCCCATGACTGCCGCTGCCTCACTTGATGTCACCCATGTGCTCCAGGAAGCCCTGTCCCTGCCGCTGCCAGAGCGTTCCT
>JAXMIV010000731.1:0-6290 GCA_034377045.1 Prosthecobacter sp.
AGATTCTGCACCGGCACCTCCGCGAGGATCGCGCGCACGACATGGGCGCTGGTGCGGCCATCGATGCGCGCGCTGTAATCCAGCAGGATGCGATGATTCAGCACCGGCAGAGCCAGCGCCTGCACATCTTCAAAGCTCGCATTCCGGCGCCCGTGCATCAGCGCCCGCGCCTTCGCCGATGAGGCCAGGCTCAGGGCCGCGCGCGGACTCGCGCCAAAGCGCACCCCCTGCGCCGCTTCGGATTGTCCCGGGTGCGTCGCATCAACCAGGCGTGCGATGTAATCCGCCACGATCTCCGGCAGGAAAATCCGGCGCGCCGTCTGTTGGATCAGCACAAACTCCTCGCGGCTGAGAATTACCGGCACCTCCGGCTCCACCCCCAGCTCGCGATGCGTCACAATCTTCGCCAGCGTCTCCGCAGAATTGCGCAGCACCTCCAGCTTGAACAGAAACCGATCCACCTGCGCCTCCGGCAGCGGATACGTGCCCTCCATTTCGATCGGATTTTGCGTTGCCAGTACAAAAAAGGGATCAGGCAGCGCATGCGTCGTACCCAGCACCGTGACCCGCCGTTCCTGCATCGCTTCCAGCAGTGCCGACTGTGTTTTGGGGGAGGCGCGGTTGATTTCGTCCGCCAGGAGCAGGTTGGTAAAAATCGGCCCCGGCTGAAACACAAACTCCCGCCGCCCATCCACCTCCTGCAGTACCGGATTTCCAGTGATGTCCCCCGGCAGCAGATCTGGAGTGAACTGCACGCGCCGCGTTTGCAGGTGCAGGCATTTCGCCAGGCCTTTCACCAACTCCGTTTTGCCCAGCCCCGGCAATCCCTCCAGCAGGATATGTCCGCGCGCGATCACCCCGCAGAGCACATGCTCGATCAGGTCCGCCTGGCCAAACAGCACCGCGCCCAGGGCCTGCCGCAGCGCATCGACAGGCTTTGATGCCGCAAGGATTTCCATTTCCGAAGCAAAGTCGTCCGTCGTCATCGCGGCGGAGTTAAGCAGCAGAGCCACCGCCAAGTCGAGACGAAAAGCATGGGAATCGTCGGAACCGCCTACTGAAACACCCGCTTCAGCACCGCCTTCTCCTCCGGCGTCAACGACTCGCGCCAGACTTGCGCGCCGCCTTGGCCGGCATTGCCCACCGCTCCGGCCGCCATCGGCGTGGCGGAAGTCTTGTCCACCTCATGTTTGCCATCCTGAAGTCCCAGGGTCGTGCCCAGTTGCGCGCGCGACAGATCCGCATTGGAAACGGCCTCGTTCTTCTGCGTATCGAAGCGGTTTTCGTTTTCCGACAGCGTCAAAGGCGCCGTTCCGGGCCCGCGTGAGATGCCGCCGTTGCCGGGACCGTCGCCTTCACCCTCGCGCATCTTGCCGAGCCATTCCGCCAGGGCATCATCTTCGCCTTCTCCGTCTCCCAGGAAACCCGGATTTTTGCACATGCCCTCGCAGGTGCCCGCCTTCTCCTTGAGCGCCTTGCGCAGTTGATCGAGTTGCTCCTTCGAAAGCGATTTGAGATTCTTGGGATCCATCTCTGCCAGTTCCTTCAGCAGCTTCGGGTCCATTTCCAGGGGGCTGCCCTTCAATCCGCCCACCGACTCACCGAACTCCTTCAGCAAAAAATCCTTCGCCTCCTGGGAAAGCTGATCGGCATAGTTTTGCAGGCCGTTCAGGCTGCGTTCGGCGTTGGCAAGGTCATTGCCAAGCTTCTGAATGTCGCGCTGCAATTGCTCCTTCAGCGTATCTCCGGCATTCAGACTCTCGTGGCTGAACCACTTCTCCTTTGGCTGGTCGCGCAGGTTGTCGATCTTCGCGGCCTGCTCCTCCTTCTCTTCAGGCGTGATGACCTTTTCCGCGTTCAGCTTTTCCAGCCACTGATCCATCTGCTCCCAGGCCTGCGGCTCCACGGTCGGCAGCGCCGCCGCCTCGGGAACCACCGGAATCCACAGCGCCGCCGCCAGACACGCCAGCGAGGTCGCAAACGGTCCGCCCACCCGCGTCCAACGCCATTGCCAGCCATCGGCCACGCTTGGCGGCGCCGCCGGCCATGGACCGCGGCCCGCTGCCGCCACCGTCAGCGCATTGTGCAGATGCAACTTGGCTTCCAGGCGCACCAAGGCCTGCTCTTGCCGGATAAAAGAACGCCGCGCCAGCAGCCAACCTCCCAGCAGCGGCGCTGTCAATGCGGCGGCGAGCCAGGGCCAATACTGCGCCACACCGATCTGCATGCCGCGTGAACGCAGCCAAAAAATCACCGCGAATCCCAGCAGGCCCATCGTCACCAGCAACGGCAGCGACCGCTCCAGCCACCACCCCACATTCACCTTCCACGCGGTACGCCGCGCCAGCCTATGCCAGCGTGCGGCGTGGGCGGCAGCGTCATCCATGCCCCGAGTATATCGGACAAGCAGCGGCACCGCAAGGCTGCTGAGGCGCGTCATCCTCTGCATCCCCCCTTGCTCCCTCGCGCCGCGCATGGCAACAATCTCCCACATGCCTGGTCAGCCGTCTCACTCGTCCATCGGCCCGCTTTTGCGGCTGGCCTTTTATGGGCTGGCGGTCAGCCTGGCGCTGATTCACGTCTTCATCACCTTCCGGGGCCTGAACAGCGCGGACGGCATGGAGCAGGCCCAGGTGGCGCGCGAAATGGCGCGCGGCCACTTTTTTCAAACCAAGGTCATTCGCCCCTATGCCTGGGCGCGGCTGATTGATGCCGGCAAAGATCCTTTGCCCGCCGCGATGCCCGACATCACGCAAGCGCCGCTGCAACCCCTGCTCTGGGCCCCGATTTTCAAGTTGCTGGACCGCCACCAAATCTACGCCCCGGGAAAAACCAGCTCCATCTACCTGCTCGATCGCGCCATTGCCTGCATCGGTGTCACCGGCTTTTTGCTGACCTTGTTGTGGACCCATGGCGTGGCCCGAAGGCTCTTTGATGAATCCGTCGCCGGGGTCACCGTACTGGCCCTCGTGTTTTGCGAACCGCTTTGGGAATTGTCCGTCAGCGGCAGTCCCGTGGCGTTGCTTCTGCCACTCTTTGCTCTCGCCTTCCGCCTTTATGTTTCGGCGGTGCAAGGCGGGCAGGGGAGCACGCCTCGCCTTCTCGCACTCGGTCTGGTCTGCGCCTTGATGGTCCTGACGCAGTGGATGGCCGTTTGGCTGGTCTTGGGTCTGATCCTCGCCGTGGCGATGGGCCTGCCGGGCCGGCGTTGGCAGGCCGCGCTCGTCGCCGCTTTGCCGGCCGCCGCGCTGGCCCTCTGGGGTGCTTGGACCATGCAGCGCTGCGGTGATCCGCTCGGCGGCGCCAAGACGCTGTTCCAGGCGCAACTCCTCGGCGGCGACGCGCAAGCTTTGCAAAGGCAGTTTTCCGTCGCCATGCCGCCGGTGGCGTTCGACGACCTGCTGCGCAAACTGGGCCTCAATTGGAAGGAGCAATTCGGCAGTCTCTATGCCCACCTCGGTTATGTGCTGCCGGCCCTGTTTTTCCTGGCGGCCTTGCTGCACAGGTTCCGCCGCCCCGAAACGCAGGCCATTCGCTTTGGTCTCGGCCTCGTATTCCTCTGCACCCTCATTGGCATGGGTCTGCTCGGCCTGCCGGACGGCGCCGAAGACGATGCGACGCTCTACCCGGTTCTAATTCCCGCGATGACCGCCTTCGGCGCCGCCATGATGGCTTTGCTCTGGACACGCTTGCAACCCGCCGGCGGCCAGCTCTGGTCAGTCCGTGGTTATGCCGTGATCGCGGTCGCGGTGTCCGCCTTGCCCATGCTCGTGCAGATGCCCACCCATCTCAAAATGGGCCTCACCATGGCCGGTCGCTTTTTCCCCCACTGGCCGCCTTATGTGCCGGAGCGCGTCGCTGTCGTGCGCAAACTTCTCGAACCCGGCGAAGTCGTCTTTGCCGACGCGCCCTGGTTTGTCGCCTGGTATGCCGACACCCCGGCGGTGTGGTTGCCTAACAAACGATCTGACTTCACCCTCATGAAGGACAAGCTGGAAGCCCGTGAGGCCAAGGTGGCCGGTGTCGTCGTGACCCCCGTCTCCGCCCGCGTGAACTACCTCGGAGATGCCTTCAACGGCAGCTACCGCGAATGGCCCGACCTCATCTTCCGCGGCCCCATGATTGCCTTCGACAAGGAGTTCCTCCCTCGGCCCGACTTCCCCTACAACATCGCCATCCCCCTCCTCGCCGTCCCCGTCGGCGAAAAGGAAAGCCTCAGCCTCCTCATGACCTTCTACACCGACAAGGTCCGCACGCCGAAGGATTAAAGTGGTCCGCACAACCGGAGCGCAGCGGAGATAGCCAGCCGTCAGGCTGCCCGAAGGGCGAGTGCAACGAGGCAGTCCTCTGTGCGGGAACGTTGGGTGAGGCAGAGTGGATCAACTACCCAGCGTCGTTAAGCCATGAATCTGGATCACAGTGCCTGCGACCATACCCGCACAGAGGACTGTGCGGACCACTGATGTCGAAGCACTCTTCACCCCAACGCCGCCAGCATCTCGACCACCTTCGCCTTCTTCTCTTTCCAATCCGCCTCGCGCTGGCGATGCTCATCCAGCACCTTCGCTGGCACCTTGGCGGTAAAGCTTTCGTCGGCCAGCTTCGCGCTCACCTTGTCCAGCTCGGAGTCAATCTTGGTCAGCTCTTTGGTTAGGCGGCCGCGCTCAGCCTCCAGGTCAATGAGTCCTTCCAGAGGCAGGAACAGTTCCCCCAGCGGCGTGATCGCCACCGGCGTGCCCTTGCCGGGTGTGAAACTGGCATCCACATCCAGCGGCTCCGCATTCAGCAGAATGCGCAGCACTTCGATCTCATGAGCCGCCAGCTCTTGATTCGGCTTCAGCACGAAGCTCACGCGATTCTTCAAGATGAAAGTGCTCTTCAGGCCGCCGCCCAGGAACACCTTTACATACTTGTTATTCGCGGCATTTTCATCCTCGGGCAGAATGCCGAAGTGGGCCAGTTCGTCCGCGTCTAGCGGCTTCGGCCAGGGCGCAAACATGATGCTCTTGCCGCCCTGATTTTCCGGCAAATCCAGGTTGAAGCCCATGCCGTGCCAGAGTTCCTCACTGATGAACGGCAGGAACGGATGAAACAGACGCAGCGTATGGCTCAGAACAAAGTCCATCACCGCCAGGGTATTGCCCTTGCGCTTTTCGTCAGACCCCTGCAACACCGCCTTGCTCGCTTCCACATACCAGTCGCAGTACTCGCTCCAAAAGAAACGATACAGCGTCGCCGTCGCATCGCTGAAGCGGTAGTCCTCCAGCGCCGTCGTCACTTCTGCAATCGCCGTGTTCAGCCGCAGCAGAATCCATTTGTCATCACTGGTCAGCAGCTCGGCGGCCATCTCTGCCTCCGTGGCGCCGCCCTGCATTTGCCGGAACCGCGCCGCATTCCACAGTTTCGTGCAGAAATTGCGGCCTAACTCCACATTCTTCTCATCAAAGCAGATGTCCTGGCCCAGCGGCGCGCTCCGCATGATGCCGAAGCGTAGCGCATCCGCGCTGTACGTCGCGATCAGATCCAGCGGATCGGGCGAGTTGCCCAGCGACTTCGACACCTTCCGCCCCTGCTTGTCGCGGATGATGCCGGTGAAGTACACATTCTTAAACGGCATCTCGCCCATGTACTCAAACCCCGCCATGATCATCCGCGCCACCCAAAAGAAGATGATGTCCGGACCCGTCACCAAATCCGTCGTCGGATAAAAGGCCTTCAAATCCGCAGTCTCCTCCGGCCACCCCATCGTCGCAAACGGCCACAACCACGAACTGAACCAGGTGTCCAGCACGTCGGGGTCTTGTGTCCAACCTTCGCCCTCGGGAGCTTCGATTCCGCAATAGGATTCATCTCCGCGATACCACACCGGAATCCGATGCCCCCACCACACCTGGCGGCTGATGCACCAATCCTGAAGGCCGGTCATCCAATGGTCATACACCTTCGCCCAGCGATCCGGATGAAACTTGAGGCCACCACTCGCCACCACGTCCTGCGATTCCTTCACGCTTGGGTACTTCAGGAACCACTGCTCGCTCAGTCGTGGCTCGATCGGCACATCGGCGCGTTCGGAATAGCCCACGTTGTTTTGATGCGGCTCTTCCTTCACAAAGGCGCCGCTTTCTTGCAGCAACCCAATCGCCTTCTTCCGGCCCTCGAAGCGCTCCAATCCCGTCAGGTCCTTGCCGGCCAGCTCATTGAGCACGCCGTTCGGATGCAGGATGTCCACAATTTCCAGATGGTGTCGTTGGCCGATCTCAAAGTCCGCCTTGTCATGCGCGGGTGTCACC
>JAXMIV010000732.1:0-6190 GCA_034377045.1 Prosthecobacter sp.
ACGGTCGCCGTTGGCTGGTCCGCGTTGTAGGGTACGATGAATTGCCACTGATACACGGCCCAGTTCCATTCGCGGTTGTCCGTCAGTTGCTGGAAGGCATAATCAGGCACCGTGAAACTCAGGCTCTGCCCCTGCGCGCTCTTGATTTGGAGCAGCGACCCGTTGGTACTGTGAAACTGCGGCACCTTGCCCTTCTCCATGGGAAAGACACCTTCGGTTTTTCCGGCTTTCCACGAGCCGCCTTTGGCAAAACCAATGTCGATCAGCATCGTCATCTTCCAGGATTTCACATCCGCTGGCACGACTTTGAAGTTCAGAGTGATTTGTCCGCCCTTTGCACTCGCCTCGACGATGGCGCCCCCTTCGTAGCGCACACTCGCCACTCCGCCATCGAGCTTCGTCTCAATCTTCTTGTGCACCGCGGCCTGTGCCCCGTCGATGAACTCCGGGTACGTCAGGGTGAAACTGCCCAAGCTGCCCGCTTCAATGGCCATGCCCTCTGCTGTTGGCTTGAGATCCGCGGCGGTGAGCGTCGCGACAAAACACATGGCGAGGAACGCGAGAGTAAGACGAAAGGGATGGACAGCCATTGTTCGCAAGATGAGCGGCAATGTCAGTGCTGCCAGTGACGTTTTCTTGATCCAGCCATGAAAAATGCCCTTCTTACGCTTGCCATTCTTTTAGCGGCAACTTCCCTGCTCCAGGCAGCGAAGCCCAACATCGTCATCATCTATGCCGATGACCTCGGGTATGGCGACCTCGGCTGCTACGGGCATCCGACGATTCGCACGCCGAATCTGGATCGAATGGCGGCGGAGGGGATGCGCTTCACGCAGTTTTATTCGGCGGCGGAAGTTTGCACGCCCAGCCGCGCGGCCCTGATCACCGGCCGCTATCCCATTCGCAGCGGCATGTGCGACTACCAGATGCGCGTGCTCCGCAACAAATCCACGGGCGGATTGCCGGCTGACGAAATCACGCTCGCTGAACTCTTGAAGGATCAGGGCTATCGGACCGCCTGCGTCGGCAAATGGCATCTGGGCGTGTGGTCGAACGATGCGAAGCACAATCCACTGAACCACGGCTTCGATGTTCACTTTGGCCTGCCGCACTCGAACGACATGGACCCGAATCCGGGGAATCCCAAGGGAGCCGGGGCGCGCAGTGATCAAAATCCCGCGTGGTGGAATTCGCCGCTGTATCGCGGTTTGGAACTGGTGGAGCGGCCCGCCGACCAAACCACGCTCACGCGCCGCTACACCGAAGAGGCCGTGAAGTTCATCCAGGGCAGCAAAGACAAGCCTTTCTTCCTCTACTTCCCGCACACCTTTCCGCACACGCCGCTGTTTGCGTCATCGGATTTCAAAGGCAAAAGCCCGCGCGGTTTGTATGGCGATGTCGTGGAGGAACTCGACTGGAGCGTCGGCCGCGTGCTGGACACCTTGCGTGCCAGCGGTCAGGCCGAAAACACACTGGTCGTCTTCAGCAGCGATAACGGACCGTGGTTGATCCAGGGTGAGTCAGGCGGCAGCGCCGGACTATTGCGCGAAGGCAAAGGCTCGACCTGGGAAGGCGGCATGCGTGTGCCCGGCATCGCTTGGTGGCCCGGCAAGATCAAGCCCGCCGTCTGCCGCGATGTCGCCCTCACCATGGATCTCTATCCCACCTGCGCCCAACTCGCCGGCGCCGCCCTGCCGAAAGATCGCACGCTCGATGGCCGCGACATCTCCCCCCTCCTCTTCGTCACCGGCAAAATCGAGCGCGACGTTTTTTGTTATTACCGCGGCGAGCGCCTCTACGCCGCCCGCCTCGGCCCCTGGAAAGCCCACTTCATCACCCAACCTGCTTATGGCCCCGAAAAGGCGAAGGCACATGAGCTACCAGAACTTTACCAACTGGAGAACGATCCCAGCGAATCAAGGAACGTGGCCGACAAGCATCCGGAGGTGATCGCGGAGATCCAAGCCGCTGTGGAGAAGCATCGCGCGACGGTGAAGGCGGCGCCGAGTCAGTTGGTGGGGACGGTGGGGCCGTGAGTGCACTTCGCAACAAGTGTGAGACAGATCATGATTGAACGTCGTCGCGTCGAGAAATCCAATAAAGCGGCTTGCGACTACCATGAGCTACAGCGAGAACCCAGAGAGTCTGTTCCCTTACGACGTAAGGGATGTAGTACGGAAAAACGCGGATGTTGATGCGGCGATACGCACTTGGCCGAAGGCGGTAGAGTTCAGGGTGATCCGCAATCCACAATACACTCCGATCCACCTCATCCTTGAAGCGCCGTCCCAGTCCGCCGCGAGCATCTTCATAATAGGAGATCGCATCGAGAAACTCGCGCTGAGCCTCCTCCACAAAGCGGATTGTCATGGAACCAAACGCCTCTCCGCCGCACGCATCACATCTTCGTAGGCGACTCCGGTAACACGACCTTCGTCGATTGCACAAATGCGGTCACGAATTTCAACATCCCACGCAGCCTCAGCTTCCGGATCGGCTGCGGCCTCCGCGCTCTCAAGCAGAAACTCTGCGAGCGCGAGTTGCTGCCGAGGTGGCAGATCCATCGCTTCTTTCGTGACCTGTTCGAGTGCCGTCGGCATGGACAATAATTCGCCTATAATTTGATCTAGGTCAAGCCCGTGGACTAAGAACGACTTGAGATGAAAGAACTAACTTGTGACCTCTGATCGCGAATTATCCACCTGAAGGTGGTTTTCTACACCGTCAACCCCCCAATCCTCTCCATCACCTCATCCGCCAGCGCTTGGTACAAATCGCGGCCTTTGTGGGCTTGGCCCTTGATGTCGGGTTGGTAGAGTTTCCCAACCACAAGGGTGATTTGGGCGGGACGGGGGAATTTGGCGCCGCGGGGGAAGGCGTCGTAGGTACCGAAGATGCGCACGGGCAGCACGGGTGCGGCGGTCTTGGCGATGAAAAGACCGACACCGGCCTCCGCCTTTTGCAGTTTGCCATCGGGAGAGCGCGTGCCTTCGGGAAAGATGAGCACTTTTTTGCCGGACTTAAGCAGGCGAATGGTGGCCTTCAGGCTGGAGGCATCCGGCTTGTCGCGATCGATCGGAATGGTTTGCCACTCGCGCAGAATCCAGCCGGCGACGGGATGATCGAACAGGGACTTGCGGGCAAAGAAGTACAGCGCTTCATCAAACGCCTGGCCAATGAAAGGCGGGTCAAGAAAGCTCGCGTGATTGCTGGCGATCAGGGCCGGACCGTCGAAGTCCAGATTCTCCGAACCCACCACGCGAAAGTCGAAGAACCCGCGCGCGAACGCGCTAAAGAATTGATAGCCGAGCCAGTAGGTGAAATGCATCCGTGTTCCCGGTCAAAGATTTCGTTTTACGTGGCGATGCCGCGCTCACGCAAGAGGGCCAGCACCGATTCCACCGCCTGCTCCAGAGTCAGGCGCGAGTTGTCAATCACGACAGCGCCTTCGGGCACGACCAGTGGTGAGGTTTTGCGCGTGGAGTCCATGCGGTCCCGCTCCGCCACCTGATCCGCATGGCCTTGAGCATGGCGGCGCGCGGCGCGCACCTCCTCCGAGGCATCGATGTAAAACTTCAGCGGGCTGTCGGGAAACACCACGGAGCCGATGTCCCGGCCTTCCATGACCAGGGGTCCCAGCCTAACAAGAGATCGTTGATCGTTGACCAGCCTTGTCCGCACTTCAGGCACGCGGGCAATGAAGGACACCGCGCGATTCACGGGATCGCTGTTGAGATCCCCGGCGGTTAAAAGGTGGCCGTTGGCGGAGATTTCCGTTTGGCCATCGGTCACCGGCGAGTCGAGAACCACGGATTCGGCGGCTGCGCGTACGGCAGCGGCATCCTCGGGATTCACTCCGCCTTGCAACACCGCCCAGGTCATGGCGCGATACATGTTGCCGGTGTTGACGTAAGTCCAGCCTAAGCGCCGCGCGACCCGCTTGGCGACGCTGCTTTTGCCGGAGGCCGCGGGGCCGTCAATAGTGATGACTGAAGGTTCAAGCATAGACAAACAAAAGCGCCTAACAAAACTTGCTCAAATCGCGTTCAAAGCTGGGATAGGAAGTGGCGATGCATTCCGTGCCTTCGACGACGGTCTCGCCCTCGGCAAACAAACCGGCGACGGCGAAGGCAATGGCGATGCGGTGATCATGATAGGTGGTGATCGTGGCGCCATGAAGCTTGGCGCCGCCGACGATCTCCATGCCGTCCTCATGCTCCCGCACTTCCACGCCCATGCGGCGGAGGTTTTCAGCGACAGCGGCGATGCGGTCGGTCTCCTTCACGCGCAGTTCGTGGGCGTCTTTGATGATTGTGGTGCCCTGCGCCAAGGCCGCGGCAACGGCGAGGATCGGCAATTCATCGATGACATTCGGGATCTCGGCGCCGCCAATGATCGTGGCACTCAAAGCACCGCCTTTGACCGCGACATTGCCGCGCGGTTCGCCGTCGCTGCTGGACTCACTGAAGCTGATGTCAGCGCCCATGCGTCGCAGCACATCGATGATGCCGGTGCGAGTGGGATTGAGGCCGACATTGTTGAGCGTCAGTTGCCGGCCAGGGCTGGCGGCGGCGGCGACCATCCAAAAGGCCGCGCTGGAGATGTCACCGGGCACGACGATATCCTTCGCAGCGAAAGACTGGCCGCCAATGACGCTGACGGCATTCCCCTCACGCGCCCATTGGATGCCGAAGTGGGACATGATGCGCTCCGTGTGATTGCGCGTAGCCACCGGCTCGATGACGGTGGTTTTGCCGGGAGCGAAAAGGCCGGCGAGGAGAACGGCCGACTTCACCTGCGCACTGGCCATCGGCAGGGTGTACTCGATGGGCTGTAAACCGCCGCCAGTGATGCGCAGCGGCGCGCAGATCTTTTCCCCCTGCCCTTCGACCTTCGCGCCCATGAGGCGCAGCGGATCGGCGATGCGTTTCATCGGCCGGCGGGAAAGGGAGGCATCACCGAAAAGCTCCGTGGTGAAGTTCTGCCCGGCGAGGATGCCGCTGAGCAGCCGCATGGTGGTGCCGGAGTTGCCGCAGTCCACAGGCGCCGATGGCGCTTTGAGCTGCGGGCCGGTGCCGGTGATGGCGAGTTTGACCAGGCCGATGCCTTCAATCTCCGCCAGCGGCTCGACTTTGGCGCCCATCGCTGCCATGGCCTTGACCGAGCAGAGGCAATCTTCACTGGGCAGGAAGCCTTCGATCACCGTCGTGCCATTCGCCATGCCGGCAAACATGGCGGCGCGGTGGCTGATGCTTTTGTCTCCCGGCACCGTGATTTCGGCAGGGAAGTTTTGCAGTTTTCGAACTTTCAGGGTGGCCATATCAGAATGCGCCCGCCTGGACCTGATCACGACGTGTTTTTGCCTCCGTGAGGAATCGGCGGAGTGCTTCTTCGTCCGGCTTTTCGAGGATTTCAAGAAGCTCTGTCAGCGTCGCTGAGGCTTCACGCGCGCAGGCCAGCAATGCCGCCCGGTTCTCCATGGCGATTCCCGTCCACATGTCCGGATCACCCCCCGCCACCCGGGTGGTATCGCGAAAGCCATTTGCCACGCAGGCCGCGGCAGCGGGATCTCCCCGCAGAGCCGCCAAAGTGGTCACGCAGGCCATCAAATGCGGCAGATGGGAAATCCGCGCCACTTTCAGATCATGGTCCTCAGGTGTGAACTCCAGCACCCGGCAGCCCAAAGCCTGCCAAAACTGGCTGAGCTGTGTCACCGATGCCGGCGCGGTCCGCGCTGTCGGCGTCAGCAGGCACACCGCGCCCTGAAAGAGATCCCCCCGCGCCGTCTCGATGCCCGCCTTCTCAGACCCCGCCATCGGATGGCTGCCGATGAACCGCTTCCCAAAAATCGGCTCCAACGCCTTCACCACACTGGCCTTGACGCTGCCCACATCAGTAATGATGGCGTCCGCCGCCACCGCTGGCGCCATCTGCCGCGCCAAATCAGGCATCGCCGTGACCGGCGTCGCCAAAATGATTAACGACGCTCCTTCGGCCGCTGCCAGCGCATCAGTCGTCATTCGCCCTTTGATGCCCTTGGCGCGAATATCCTCAAAGGCCGATTCACACCGCGCCCAAAGGCACAGGTCCACCTGCGGCAACCGCTCTTGAATGGCAAGCGCCAGCGAGCCGCCGAGCAAGCCGGGCCCGTAGATGGTGATGGATTTCACGAAGCGGAAAACTTCCTGCC
>JAXMIV010000733.1:0-6693 GCA_034377045.1 Prosthecobacter sp.
CTCACCATACTCGCCGCCGCCGCGAATGTGCGCCACCGCATACACGCCGCCACGGTCAAACCACAGGCGATGCGTGAAGTCGAAATAAGGCCCAAGACTGATCCCATAACCGCCGTAGCCGGTAAGCAGCATCGGATTGCCGCCATCAAGCACGGTGCCCTTGCGGCGCAGGATGCTTACCGGCACCTTGGTACCATCTTTGGATTCGGCGAACTCACGCACCACCTCAATATCGCTGAAATCAACCGGCGACGTCCCGGCCCGCGCCGTCTTGACAGCGGTCTCGTTCTTCGGGTCAAAGCGGTAATAGGCATTGGGTTCGGTGAAACTTCTCTGCCGGAACAGCACCGAACCGTCCTCCATGGCGCTCAGATAGCCCACATCCACATTCTCCGGCAGCGGCAGGCGCTCTTCTCCACCTCCGGTTAGGCTAAATCTCCGCACCTGCGAGGGGCCGCCTACCAGATCGGTCACATACAGATGTGATTCGGTGAGGCTGATGGACTCGATCACCACCTCGCTCTCAGGCACGACCACCACGGCGTCCTTTAGCCCTGCACCGGCGCCATCCAGCGCCAGGCGCAGCACCTTGCCCCGCGGCGCGTCTTTAATGGAGCGCAGATAGAGGGCGCTGCCATCCCGGGCAAAGGCCGCGTCCTTGATGCCATCGGCAAAGCGGGTGATCTGGCGCCAGGCCGTGACATCCGGCTGGCCCAGATCCAGCAAGTGGTGGTCGAACTCGCCACCATCGCCATTGGCCACACTGGCCAGCAGCCAGCGGCCGTCGTGCGAGGTGTGCAGCTCAATCTCAGCGATGCGTGGAAAGTTCTTTCCCACCGCATAAGTATCCGCGCTTTCGGGCGTACCCAGGCGGTGTACATAGACCTGCTGGAAGAAGTTCAGGTCGGCTTCCGCGCGCTCCCCGGCATGCGGGTACCGAGTGTAAAACACCGTCTTGCCGTCAGGCGTCCATGCAGCGCTGCCGCCGCCGGTGGGATACTGGACGCGCGGGATGCGATCCGGCAGGCGCTCTCCCGTGGCGGTCTGGTAAAAATGCAGCACACCGTCCTCGCTGCCGTTTTCTGAAAGGCATGTGGCCACCGTTTCCCCATCGCGCGAAGGCACATACCAGTCCATCGCCACCTGGCCCTTCGGTTCGAGTTCGTTAGGATCCAGCACCACCTTTTCTGAGCCCTTGTCTTCCGCCGAAACCAAGGTCACCAGCAATTCCTGCTGCTTGGGCGGCTGAAACTTCATGGCAAACAACCGCCCAGGCCTGACGATGACATAGCCGTAAGAAGGTGTGATTACATCATACCAGCTTTTCAAAATGGCCGCGCACTCCTTCCGGTCCGGCAGAGCATCCAGATAAGCTCGAGTATGCCGGTTTTGCGCCTCAGCCCAGGCCTTGACCGCCAGATCATCCGCCGCCTCCAGCCAGCGATAATCTTCGGTCACCTTGACGCCGTGGTACTCATCAATAGCAGGCTTCTTCACCGTCGGCGGAAAGTCCCCGGCGTGTGACTTCAAGCTGGGCAACAAGGCGGCTGCAAACGCCAAAACAATCGCGGGAGTCAAAGTCTTCATGAGGCAGACGGGCAGAACGCCCGTGCCTCTATACCAGAGAGACCCGGAGGCATGCACCAGATTTCCACCCTCTTTTCAGACCCAAACAGCGTCGGCGGCACCATCTACGGCGCCAGCGATAAGGAAGGCGATGCCCCCGCCGGCAAACAGACCACCATCCAGGACACCCATAGCACCATCGGCCACGCCACGGGCATGGACGTCAACCAGGTCGTCATGTCCCCCATCAACCGGCCCTTCACCGTCGGCAACAAAGGCAGCGTCATCATCGACATCCTTAGTTAGGCCGATTTCGTGCTCCCATCATTCTGCACTCCAGTTCTCGACCTTCAACCCGGGCACTCGTGCAAACTCACGCGTATTATTGGTAATGACCGTGGCATCTAACGCCAAGGCATGCGCAGCGATCAGCAGATCGTTCGCACCAATGATCTTCCCAGCCGAAGTCAAATGGTGGCGCAGCCGCCCATAGGGCTCACAACAGGCGGCTGCCGTGAAATCCAAAAGGTCGAAGGCCGCGATGGCAAGCCGCGTCGCCCGAATTTCTACTTCGTACTGATCACTATTGTAGGCTCCAAATTCCAACTCCGCGACCGTGATGGCAGATATTGCCAGCCGATGCCCTTGCTTTGATTGCTCGCGGCATCTGCTGAGAATGTGGGCTGCCTGCCTGCCCCGTTGCCGCTGTGACAGTGATTTGGCATGGATCAATTTCATGCCTCGCATCATGAGGATGACGGTATCGGTGTCGAAGAGATAGGTCATTTGCCTTCACTCCAACTCTTGCGATTTTCAGGAGCTTGCCGTTCTCGATTCTCCACGGCATCGAGAAACTTGTCGGAAAGCTTCTGGCAGGCTTCTTCGAATGTGTCCCACGGATCACGCTCCGTGATCAAAATCCCTTCAGGGGTATGACGCAAATAAACCTCGGCTCCCTTGACGCGGAACTCCTTGGGCAGCCGTAGAGCTTGGCTGCGTCCGTTCTTGAAAACTTTGGCAACGGCAGTCATGCATGGTATATATCACATGGCGCTACCAATGCAACAAATTCCTGGGCTTTGAGACTCCGCCAACGGATGGCGATGTTTTGACCAGCTACTCCAAACCACCGCCAACAACCGCAAACTTCCCCTCCTACGAGGACCGATTCACCGCGCTGATCACCGCCTTGATCGAGGCCAGTTCGATGTTCGTGTCCACACCCGCTCCCCAGACGGTCTTGCCGTTCGCCAGCTTGATTTGCACATAGGCCAGCGCGCTCGCTTCCGTGCCGGAACTCAGCGACTGCTCGCGGAAATTGACAACCTCAAAGTTAGGCACGCCACCGTCATGGATGAGTCCGTGTACGAACGCCGCGATCGGCCCGTTGCCCGTGCCGGTGACGCCGATCTCCTTGCCATTTTTGATCAGGCTGGTACGGCAGGTAAACACGCCATCCACACCATCCGCGTGGAAGTGGTGCAGAGCATACGGCGTCTCCCGATCGATGTACTCCTTCCAGAACATGTCTTTCAGTTCCGCCGCCGTGACCTCGCGGCCGAGACCATCCACCACCTCGTTCGCCAGCGGGCCAAACTCCCGCTGCATGTCTTTCGGCAATTCGATGCCGAACTCGCTCTCCAGCAGATACGCCACGCCGCCCTTGCCGCTCTGGCTGTTCACGCGGATCACCTCGCGATACTCCCGCCCGATGTCCTTCGGATCGATCGTCAGGTAGGGCACGTCCCAGATGCGCTTGTGCTGATCATAACCCGTCAGCCCCTTCTTAATCGCATCCTGATGACTGCCGCTGAACGCCGTAAACACCAGCTCACCCGAGTACGGATGCCGTGGCGCCACGGTCATGCCCGTGGTCCGTTCATACATCGAGATCAGCCCGCCCATGTCGCTAAAGTCCAGCTTCGGATCAATGCCGTGCATGTACAAATTCATCGCCACCTGCACGATGTCCAGGTTGCCCGTGCGCTCGCCATTGCCGAACAACGTCCCTTCGACGCGATCCGCTCCCGCCAGCAGACCCAGCTCCGTCGCCGCCGTGCCTGTGCCGCGGTCATTGTGCGTGTGCAGGCTAATCACCAGGCTGTCGCGATTTTTGATGTTTGTGCAGATCCATTCGATCTGATCCGCATAGATGTTCGGCATCGCCACTTCCACCGTATCCGGCAGATTGAGGATCATCTTCCGCTGCGGTGTCGGCTGCCAGACGTCCATCACCGCCTCACTGATCTCCTTGGCAAATTCCACCTCCGTCGCGCTAAAGCTCTCCGGCGAATACTGCAGCATCACCTCCGTCCCTGTCTCCTCCAGGCGATGCAGCCGCTCCTTGATCATCCCCGCGCCGCGCACCGCCACGCCGATGATCTGCTCCTGGCT
The DNA here is from genome assembly GCA_034377045.1 of Prosthecobacter sp. Taxonomy (GTDB): domain Bacteria; phylum Verrucomicrobiota; class Verrucomicrobiia; order Verrucomicrobiales; family Verrucomicrobiaceae; genus Prosthecobacter. Next base: position 3,961 of record JAXMIV010000733.1, read on the forward strand.
CATGCCAAAGACATAGTTCCGCTGCGCCGGCGACGTCGAATTGTACATGTGAATAATCACCCGCCTCGCGCCGATCAGGCTCTGCACCGTCTTCTCGATCAGATCCTCCCGCGCCTGCACGAGGCACTGAATCGTCACATCGTCCGGGATGCGCTTCTCCTCGATCAACCGCCGGTTGAACGAAAACTCCGTGTTCGAGGCCGAGGGAAACCCCACCTCGATCTCCTTGAATCCGCACTTCACCAGCGCATCAAACATCTCCAGCTTTTGCGAGACATTCAACGGCACCGCCAGCGCCTGATTGCCGTCGCGCAAATCCACACTGCACCAGATCGGCGCCTGCGTGAGATGACGCGTTGGCCATTGACGGTGGGGCAAAGAGATCAGCGGAAACGGCTGATATTTAGAGGCAGGATTCTTCAACATGACAAAAACAGGAAAGAGACAGACTTAGCAGATTGGCAGGGCTAACAGGAAACAATTCCCACAAAAATGACCCCAAAGAGGCGCCGTATCGTGACGGCAAAACAGGCATGGCAAGGAAACGCGGGCTGCCTACCCTAGCGTAAGTCGCAGGGACAGCAGTCGGGCGTTGGCCAGAAGGATCACAGCCCCAGCATAATCAGCCCCCTGACTCATGCACGCACTTTTTTGGGTCGCCAGCTCCACTGGATGGCGTGCCTGCGATTTTGCCACGGGGTTGAGATACATGGATTTTGCATTGCGTGGGAGCCACAAACCCACCAATCTCCTCAAAATATTATCTCGCCACATTACTGGCCGTAGTCCTAAGAACATGTTCCACCAGATGCGTCCTGTCCCTCGCCCTTTCCGCTTTCTCTGCCTCTCGGCTGCCCTTGTGATCTTGCTCATTGGGGCGGTGATGTGGGGTTGGAAGACAGGTAAAACGGTGGCCGGGGCTACAGACACCCCTTCCGTTCACCTGCCTTCGAAACTTCAAAACCCCTCGGCATCAGCGAACCCCCCATCGGAACCGTCAGTTCAAGCCAAGGCCGACCGCGACCAGATGCTCGCCGGACTGGACAAACTCTGGAAACGGCTGGCTCAGGGACTGACGCCTGAGCAAGCCCAGAAGACTCTGGAGGAAATGACGACGATCCTGTGGACCGGCGATCCCACTCAAGTCGCCGCCGCCATCCGCGAGTTTCTCGATTCCGGGCACGATGCCGCCACCGGCCTGCCCTTTCGCGTCGGTGAAAAAGGCCTCGATTTCTCGCCCACCATGCGAGTGGCTCTGCTGGACCTGCTCGAGCGCCTCGATTTCGGCGAAGCCGCCGAATACGCGGAGATCCTCGTCGCCCGCATGGAGCAGCCGGATGAAGTCGCCGTCGCCCTCCGCACCCTCATGCACCTTCCGGAAGACGACCCCCGCCGCACCCTGGCCACTACCGGCGTGCAACGTCTGCTGCAGCGCGCGGACTGGAAGGCGCGGCCCAGCGGTGGGTACCTGGAGGCTTTCGATGTCGCCACCGAAACCGAAAATCCAGAAATCTGGCGGCAGCTCCTCGCGCTGACTGCTGACACCACCGCTTTTGACGGCACTCAAAAGGGCGCGGCGCTGGCGGCGCATACACTGGCGGTGCGCTCACCTGAGTTTCGCGCACTGATTACGAAGCGGGATGCCGCGCTGCCAATGAATCCAATCATCCGTGGCCAGCTCATGGCACGCCTCGACCCGCGGGTGCCGGAAGAACTGGCGGCCCTCAACGCCTTCGTGACAGACCCCGCTATGACACAGGAAGAAGCGCAGGCTTTCGCCGCGAACTTTCCGTCGCAACGAGATCTGGTGGGCTTTCGGCTGGTGAGTGATTCCTTATCCAAAGTCAGGCCGATCGAGGAGGCGGCGAAGCTGGACATCGCGGCGAATGAATTCGGTCGGCAACTGAACAGTGCCGTCGTAACTCCGCAACTGCGCCCCCTGCTGACGAACTTTTCCAAACGCCTGCTTCAATATGCCGACTCCGCACAGAAGGTGCGATGAAACAGGCCGCCAAGAATTTCCTCAAATCTTATGATTCAACACTCGCTTCGCGGCCTCTGCCTCATTCCTCTGGTGACGCTCGCATTTTTGACTCCCCAGATGAGCTCCGCCCAGGCGCCAGTCGAGGTTCCTGCAGGAAGGATGAGCGAGTATCCTTATCGATTCAATGGTCTGATCATCGGTGATTTTGACAAGACAGGATCTCGTGGCTCAGGCGTGGTCGCCACTCATCCCAAGATCATTTTGTCGGCGGCTCACAACATGGTCGACGTAGATCTGAGCACGAAAGCGGAAAATTCCACCTACTCGCTATATGCCGACTATCCAACAGCCCGGGACGTTCGCTGGTTTGGTGGCTTTTCCGGCATCGAGGAACCCTCGTTTCTCGATGGCGCAAGCGTCATTCGGGACCGAGTGATGGCCACGGATTATAACCACTGGGCCATCAAAGATGATCAACTGGATAAGCTGGCACAACTGGTCAACACGCCTTCGATCCGTACTGAATTTCAAAAGGCCAACATTGAGGCCAACAACAGGGATTTTGTCGCCTTCTGGGGTTACATGTCATTCGCTGGTGATTATGCGCCAGCGGTTTTGGGTGCCTCTACAAAAATGAAGGCCGCCGCGACGGCGAAACTCTACACCGGATATCCCAGCTATCCCAATGACCCGGCAAATCCGCCCACCACGCCCAGACAATGGAGGCTCTTTGAGACTGGACCTCTATC
>JAXMIV010000734.1:0-3233 GCA_034377045.1 Prosthecobacter sp.
CTGGTCGGTCGAGGCCAATTTCGAACACATGCCCGGCGTGATCTCGGCCGTCTCCGGATTTGCCGGCGGCCGCGGGGCTTCGCCGACCTATGACCAGGTGGTGCGCGGCCGCACGGGCCATGAGGTGCGGCTGCCGGCGACGGCCTTGGAGCAAGATGATGTGGATGCGTATGCGGCCGCTCTGCTGGGCAGGCCATTGACCGCGCCATCCGCGGCGCAGGTGGCCTTGCTGAAGAGCCGCCGGGTGCGGGCGACGCTGGAAGGCTTAAATTTATCCCAGGCGGACCTGTTGGAAGCAAGTCTGCCGAGCAACATCGACCTAACCTCAAGTGTGCGCTGGCCGCACCATGGCGGTGGCGTGAATGCGGAGATGGAACTGGCGGGGGATGTCGTCAACTGGCTGATGCTGCCGCTGCGCCGCAAGCTGGCGCTGAAGGATTATGAGGCGGCGAAACGGCGTGTCAGCCATGAGATTCTGGACGTGGTCTTTGAGGTGAAGGAGGCCTTTTATGAGGTGCAGGCGCAGCAGCAGTTTTTGCATCGGCTGGAGACCGCCGCGGAGATCAATGGTGTGACGGCGGACATCGCCCAGCGGCTGCGCAAGGCGGGCAACATCAGCGAACTGGAATTGCTGCAGGAGCAGACGAATCAGCAGCAGGCGACGCTGGATCTGCGGCGCACGCAGGGCGCGCTCGCCACGGCGCGGGAGAAACTCAGCCGCTTGCTGGGGCTCACCAGTGCCGAGAGTTCACGCTGGCGGCCTGCCGGGAATTTCCCGAGCATGCCTGGTGGGGAACCTGCATCGGCGCGCGCGGAGGCGATTGCGGTGGCGCAGCGCCAGGATCTCGCCGCGCAAGGGGAGGTGGTGGCGGCGCTGGAGATGGGGGATTCGCTGACGCGCAAGCTGCGGCTCCTGCCGGCGCTGAATCTCGGCGGCAACACGGAGAGCGATACCGACGGCTCGCGGGTCAGCGGCCCAACCATGAGTGTGGAATTGCCGCTGTTCAACTGGGGGCAGGGCAGGGTGCGCCGCAGCGCCGCCGAACTGGCGCAGGCGCGGGCGGCCTATGAAGCGCTGGAGCTGGAGGTGCGCAGTGACGTGCGCACCGCTTTGGCGCAGTTGCAGGCGGCGCGGACTGTGCGGGCGCAGATCGCCGGCAACGTGCTGCCGCAGCGCCAACGCATCCTGCGGGAGACGCTGTTGCAATACAACGCCATGCAGGTTTCGAATTTCGTGCTCCTCCGCGCCAAGGAGGATGAGGTCAAGGCGCAGCATGATCTCATCGAGGCGCAGCGGGACTACTGGATCGCCCGCGCCCACTTGGAGAAGGCCGTGGGCGGTTCGCTGAATTCGCCTGCCCAAGGCAAGACCTCCGTCGGCGTGCATGCTCACTGAAACCATTCCTTTGACCTTACGCCCATGAAACCTGAGTCCTCTTCACGGCTCAGCCGCCGCTCCCTCGTCGCCCATGCCGCCGCGCTGGCGGGTTCGAGCCTGTGGTTAGGCCAGCGGGCCTCCGCCAAGGATCCGCATGCCGGCCACGCACATGCCAAACCCGCTGCTGCCACCGGCGCGCCGCCTGGCGAAGCCGTGAGCACGGGCGTGACGGAGGTTTTCGCGCCGCCAGGCATACGCTACAAACCGGTCATCACCCCAAATGGCCAGACGCTGCCGTGGAAGACGGTGGGCGGCGCCAAAGTCTTCCACTTGATCGCCGAACCGGTGGTGCATGAATTCATACCAGCGCTCGAAGAGCACACCAATCTGGTGGCGGAATGCTGGGGCTACAACGGCAGGGTACATGGCCCGACGATCGAGGCGGTCGAAGGTGATCTGGTGCGCATTTATGTGACCAATCGCCTGGAGTCGCCGACGACGGTGCACTGGCATGGGTTGATCCTGCCCAGTGGCATGGACGGTGTCGGCGGGGTCAGTCAAAAGGCCATCCAGCCTGGCGAGACCTTCAAGTATGAGTTCACCCTGGTGCAGCACGGCACCTTCATGTACCACAGCCATCATGACGAGGGCACGCAGATGCAGCTCGGCATGATCGGCCTGTTCATCATTCATCCCAAAGAGCCGGAGCCGAATCCACCGGATCGCGACTACGCCATTCTGCTGAGTGAATGGTTGATCGAAGTCGGCGCGTGCCGGCCCGATCCGAATGAGATGACGGATTTCAACATCTTCACCATGAATGGCCGCGCCTTTCCGGGCACGCAACCATTGGTGGCGCAGACGGGTGAGCGGGTGCGAATACGCCTGGGCAATTTGAGTTCGATGAGCCATCATGCGATTCACATGCACGGTCATCAATTCAAGATCGTCGCCACCGATGGGGGGCAAATCCCCGAGGCGGGCCAATGGCCGGAAACCACCGCCATCGTGCCTACCGGCAGCACGCGTACCATTGAGGTCGGGCCGGTGAATCCGGGGGACTGGGTCATGCACTGCCACATGCTGCATCACATCATGAATCAAATGGGGCACAACGTCGGCAACCTCATCGGCATGGATGAAGAAGGCCTGAATCAAAAGATCCGCAAACTCGTCCCAGGGTACATGGTCATGGGCACCACAGGCATGGCGGACATGGGCGAGATGGGCATGAAGGTGCCGGCCAACTCGCTGCCCATGATTGGTGGCATCGGCGCGCATGACTACATCACCATGGGCGGCATGTTTACCATAATCAAGGTGCGCGACAAACTGCCCGCCGATGGCAGCGATCCGGGCTGGTATGAGCGCCCTCCCGGCACCATTGCCGCGCCTGCGACCGATGCTGAATTGCAGCACGACGGCATTGATCTCAAAGCTGCCTCCACGCGCAAAACCGCCGCCAACAGCAACGCCGGCCGCGTCAAGCTCGGTGGCCCACACGCCCATTGAACTGCCTTTGATGCACCCTAACAAGCATTGAAAAACGAATTTCTAGACCAGAAAAACAGCACAGACCAACGAACCCACATTCACTATGAAACACAACTACCTCGCGATCCTCGTGACCGCTCTCGCCCTCACCGGCATCGCCAATGCCGCGGACACCGCCAAACCCGTGCCGGCCGCCCCGCCCGCGAGTTATCCCCTGAAGACATGCCCCGTCTCCGATGAAAAGCTGGGTGACATGGGCAAACCCATCAAGGTCACCCATGACGGCACCGATGTGTACCTCTGCTGCAAGTCCTGCGTGAAGGACTTCAACAAAGATCCCGCCAAGTACACCAAGATGGTG
>JAXMIV010000735.1:0-3055 GCA_034377045.1 Prosthecobacter sp.
TGCGCCTTGTGCGTCTCGAACTCGCCGCCCAGCATGTCCGAATAGGGACGGAAGGGATGATAGGTATCCGATCCTGAATGCATCGCGACGAAGGCCTTGCCGCTTTTGATCAAATCGATAAATCCCTGCGGATCGGGCAACTGCAGGTCACCCGTCGTGTTGGCGAAGACGAAGCCATCGTAAGCCTTGATCTTTTCAAGCGCCATGTTCTCCGCCATGTAAGCCTTGATCTTGTCATTCCACACCTTGTTGGCCTCGTTGTAGGCGGCCAGGGCGGCGCTGTAAGTCTCCTGCTTGGTTTTGAATCCGGCATCCGTGTCATCGCCTTTCTTTTCCGGCGGCTTGCCCGGATTCTTCGGCTGCCCTTCCGGCTGGTGCACATAGTCCACCGTGTAGGAGCCGGACGCCTTCCCCAGTTCGGCCAGCACCTTCTCCGCCGTTTCAATGGAGGAATGGCGAAAGCCTGTGGTGACCGTGACCACCAGCAGTTTTTTCGGAGCGGTTTCAGCGTAAACAGAAATGGCGGCCAGGACAGCCAGCAAACAGATGAAGCGTTTCATGGTTTTTAAAGTGGTGTGGTTGACTGAAAACTCTTTCGGACTACGCTGCGTGGCAATCCGGAACAGGGACGACCCTGCCCTACCTTTTATTCGCCAGGGACGACCCTGGCAACCCCTGAATAAAATGGCTTGGATCTATCTTCTGTTCGCCGGCCTGACCGAAATCGCCTGGGCCATTGGCCTCAAGTACACCCAGGGCTGGACCCGTTTGTGGCCCAGCGTTGCCACCCTGGCGCTGATGATCGTCAGTTTCGGTTTCCTATCGCAGGCCATCAAGGCCCTGCCCATCGGCACCGCCTACGCGGTTTGGACCGGCATTGGCGCCATCGGCACCGCCCTTATCGGCATCTTCGTCTTCGCCGAGCCCCGCACCGCCATCCGCTTCCTCTGCATCGCCCTCATCCTCGCCGGCATCGTTGGCTTAAAGGTCACCTCATCTGAATGATCGGCACTTTGGAGATCAGAAACCGTGTCGCCTTTCGGAGCAAGTAGTTAGGCCTCCTGAAATACTATATCAGTGGCGGGTTGCCGTCGGCGTGCTCAAGTACTACAGCTACGCTCCCTCTTATGCGCTTCCCCATCGCCTGCTTGTTGCTTTCAGCGACCGCCTTCGCCATCGAGCCCGCCGCCACCATCGACGCCTCGAAGTTTCTCAATCTCCAGGCCGCCTTCGATGCCGTGCCCGCCACTGGCGGCATCGTCACCCTGCCGCCCGGCAAGTTTGAAATCACCGAGCCGCTGCACATCAAAACGGAAGACACCCGCGTCGTCGGCGCCGGTGCCGCCACCTGCATCATCAACAAAAACGCCGATGGCAAGCCCGCTCTCATCCTGCGCCCGCCTAACATTGACCAGGACAAAAAAGCCCGCCTCTGGCGCGTGCAACTCGCCGACTTTCGCATCACCGGCCAGGAAAAAAGCGGCGACGGCGTCTTCGCCGAAGGCATCCAGGAAATCTACATCGAAGGCATGTCCATCGATCACAATGGCGGCCATGGCATCCGTCTCCTCGATTGCTACGAAGATCCCCGCATTACCGATTCCATCCTTACGTACAACAAGGCCTGCGGCATCGAAATCCAGAACTGCCACGACATCGTCGTAAACGCGAATCACTTCGAAGAGAACCTCGATGCCCTGCACTGCGCCAACTCCTTCAACCTCTGCATGAACGGCAACAACATCGACGACCACCTCCGTCACGGCGTCGTCATCGAAAACACCTATGGCTCCGTCCTCAGCGGCAACATGATCGAAGAGTGCAACGGCACCGCCGTCATCCTTGATCGCGACTGCTATGGCATCACCATCAGCGCCAACGTCATCGCCCATCACCTCGAAGGCGGCATCGACCTTCGCGATGCCCACGGCTGCGCCATCAGCGCCAACACCTTCACCATTGCCCACCAGTTCTCCGTCCGCGTCAGCAAGGACTCCGGCCGTAACTCCATCTCCGCCAACACCTTCTGCAACACCTACATCGGCGCCGGCCAAAACAAGCGCCCCACCGAAGACAAGACCCTCATGGGCATCGATGAAGGCACCGGCATCCTGCTCGAAGGCGTCGAGCACTGCACCATCACCGGCAACAGCTTCTCCGGCTTAACCACCGCCGCCGTCTGGAGCACCGCCCCTTGCACCGGCATCCTCTTCGCCAACAATAACCTCATCGACTGCGCCCGCAAACTCCCCAAAGGCGCCCCCTGGATCAATGTCGACGCCAAAGACTCCCTCATCACCACCAATCTTCCCGCCGGCCCCGCCAACAAGAAGCGCCCCTCCCCCTAACTCAATCCTCTATTCTCCATCTTCAATCCGCTCACTTTTCCCCACCCACGCCAAATACTTCCGATTGTCATCTGCGCGGCAAATCCGCTTGAACTGGCGGCCATAAAACCCATAAATCTGGGTGTGTGTGCAGTTAGGCGGTGAAAAATTCTCTCGACAATTTCGCCTCATTCTCTCAGTCTGCTGGGGCACCGCTTCCAGGCGATGCGTTTTCCTTTCCGCGCGGCCCCGCACAGGCGCTCTGCCGGCCTGAAATGAAGACAATGTGCTTCAACCTCAGCAGAAGGAAAAGTCATGAACACGACCCACCTCGTGAGGGCGCTTGCCCTGTTCTTCACCGTTGCTGTCACCGTCGCGACGGTGCATGCGCAGGTGCCGCAGCTCATCAATTACCAGGGCCGCATCGCTGTCGGCATAACGAACTTTGATGGCGCCGGCCAGTTCAAGTTCGCGCTCGTCAACGCCGATGGCACCACGACCTACTGGAGCAATGACGGCACCAGCACCGCTGGCAGCCAGCCGACGGCCGCCGTCACGCTCACCGTCACCAAGGGCCTCTACTCCGTGCTCCTCGGCGACGCGACGCTGTCGAACATGACCATCGTGCCCACCTCGGTCTTTACCAATCCCGATGTGCGCTTGCGTGTGTGGTTCAATGACGGCGCCAACGGCTCCCAGCTTCTCTCGCCCGACCAGCGCCTCGCGGC
>JAXMIV010000736.1:0-5669 GCA_034377045.1 Prosthecobacter sp.
CAGTCGGTTGCGCGCCACCGTGCCGATTTGGGTGAAATCGCCGCCAATGATGATCTTCCCGTCGGCTTGCACCACCAAGGTCCTGACGATGCCGTTGGCCTCCGGGACGAAAACACCGTCGAGCACACCGGTGGCGCTCAAGCGCGCGATCCGATTGCGTGCACCACCGGCCAAACTGGTGAAGTCGCCACCGACGATGATGCTCCCGTCCTGCTGCACCGCCGTGCAGTACACCGCACCGTTGGGCGCGGGATTAAAGATCGTGTCCAAGGTGCCGTCGCCATTCAATCGCGCCATCCGGCTGCGCGTGCCCCCATTGATGTTGGCAAAGTCGCCTCCGACGAGAATCTTGCCGTCCGCCTGCAACGCGATGCTGGTGACCTCCTTGTCAGCCGTGGAAGTGAAACCTGCATCGGCATCCCCCGTGGCACCCCACGATGGCTGGAGGCAGGCCGCCACAAAGGCGCAAGTGAACAGAGTACTGAATTTCATAGGGGGTCGTGAGGAACAGTCGCGGTCTGACCGCGTCCGCCCGGGGTCGAGAATCCGGATATTCCACTATAACGCCTGTCCGGACCAAAGGATTCTTTGGAATCCTTTGCTGTATCCTACCCGAACAATTCCCCAATCGGCTAGCCCTCGCCGATCACGATCGGGATCGGCCGGCCCTGAAGGTCAACCCATTGCGATTTTAAATCGATGCCGAGATGCTGAAAAACCGTGGCGGCAAGATCAGCCGGAGCGACCGGTCGGCTGGCGATGTCATAGCCCTTGCTGTCCGTGCTGCCGATGACCTGGCCATGGTTCAGGCCGCCGCCAGCCACCACCATCGACATCACCCGCGGCCAGTGATCCCGCCCCGCGTTCTTGTTGATCACGGGGCCGCGGCCAAACTCGCCCATCATCAAAATCAGCGTGCTGTCGAGCAACCCGCGGCTTTCCAGATCCGTGACCAGGGCGTTCAGGGTTTGATCGACGCGTGGCAGCAGTGGTTTCAGGCCTTTCTCAATGCCTCCCCATTTCACCTCGTCGCCATGATGATCAAAATATCCCCAGGCGCCGCTGACCAGCACAAAGGTCACGCCTGCTTCCACCAATCGCCGCGCCATCAAGGCCTTTTCGCCCATGCTGGTGCGCCCATAAAAATCACGCATCGCCGGCTTTTCTTCATCGAGATTGAAAGCCCGCTGGGCCTGGCCGGAGGTGACCATGTCAAACGCCTGATGCGTGTAGCGATCCGCATCGGCCATCGCCGCATTGTCATCCAGGGACCGCTTCAATTGATCAAACCCTTCCAACAACGTGCGGCGGTCGCGCAAACGATCAATGGTTAGGCCGGGCGCCATCTTCAGGTTGGACGCCAGTTCGCCGCCATTCACCGGCTCAAAGGGCCGCCCCATCTGACCTGCTCCCCAAACATCCGCCTTCATGGAATCCGCCAGCGCCATGAACGCCGGCAGGCCCGACGCATTGGCGCCGCGAAACTTCGCGGCAATCGCCCCCATGGAAGGATAACCGGCTCCGTCTTTGCCATCGTCGGTTCGCCGCGCCAGCGGGTTGCCCGCCTGCATGGTGATCGGCGTGTGATTGCTCGCGCTGCAATCCACGGAGCGCAGGATCGTCAGCTTATCCATCAGCTTCGCCGTCAGCGGCAAATGCTCGCACACATGAATGCCAGGAACCTTCGTCGGGATATCCTTGAACGGCCCTCGAATCTCCCGCGGCGCCTCCGGCTTCGGATCCCACATGTCAATCTGACTCGGCCCACCGGACAGCCACAGTAAAATCACACTCGTCTTGCGCTTTGGCGTACCCACCGCCGAAGCCATCGCCTGATACCGGAGCAGCGATGGCAGGGACAATCCGGCAAGACCCTTCAGCCCCGTTTGCAAAAAACCCCGCCGCGAAGATCCCACCCGCAGAAGATCCCCGCTCTGCGGACCAAACAACGGCAACACACCACTTTGAGCGTGTTCCGAGGAATTACAGACGGGAGTCATGGCAGTCAATACGACCCCAAGATTCCAATTCTCGCAAATCCCACCACGCGCCCCAACAAGTCGAATGAGGAAGCTACGTCGCGATCACACGGTCCAACTCGCCTCCCAAAGAGGCCCCCCTCGCCCCATGAATGGGGAACCGGAGCGAAGCGGAGATAGACAGATGAAGGCTGCCCGCAGGGTGAGCGTAGCGAATCAAAGGCAAGGGTGAGGGGCCGATCCGCCAAAGCGACTGAAGTCCTCTTTGCAAACCACCCCTCAAGCCAAGCCGGCGCCAAAGACCCCCGGTCTCCGCATCAAATAAACTCGTTGATCAAGTTCTCCAAGAACTCCTGACGGCCGCTGCCGATCAGCGGTTCCCCGTTTTCCAACGTGTAAGCCTCAAGCTCCTCAAAGCTCGTCGCCCCCGCTTCGACCTTGGCGCCGATGCCGTTGTCAAACGTGCTGTAGCGCTGCTTGACGAAACCATCGAGACGTCCGTCGTCGATGATCGCCTGCGCCACTTTCAGGCCACGGGCAAAGGCGTCCATGCCGCCGATGTGAGCGTGGAAGAGATCGACAGGCTCAAAGCTTTCGCGGCGCACCTTGGCATCGAAGTTCAGGCCGCCCGTGGTGAGGCCGCCGATCTTCAACAGCACCAGCATCATCTGCGTCGTCAGGTAGATATTGGTCGGGAACTGATCCGTATCCCAGCCGATGAGTTCATCGCCCGTATTCGCATCGACGGAACCCAGCGCGTTGGCAGCGGCGGCGACTTCCATCTCGTGACGCATGGTGTGGCCGGCCAGCGTCGCGTGGTTGGTTTCCAGGTTCAGCTTGAAGTGCTCCATCAGGTCATACTGGCGGAGGAAGTTCAAACAGGCCGCGGCGTCGCTGTCATACTGGTGCGTCGAAGGCTCGCGCGGCTTCGGTTCGATGTAGAAAGGCTGATTGAAGCCGATCTTCTTCTTATAATCGACCGCCATGTGCAGGAACGCCGCCAGGTGATCCATCTCCCGCTTGATGCTGGTGTTCCACAACGTGGCGTAACCTTCGCGGCCACCCCAAAAGGTATAACCTTCACCGCCGAGGCGATGAGTCACTTCAATCGCCTTCTTCACCTGCGCCGCCGCATAAGCATACACGCCCGCGTTCGGACTGGTCGCCGCGCCTTGATTGTAGCGCGGATGCGCAAACAGGCAGGCCGTGCCCCAGAGCAGCTTCTTGCCGGTGGCATTCTGCGCCTTCTCAAGTTCATCGGCGACTGCATCCAGGTTCTTGTTGCTCTCCGCCAGAGTCGCTCCTTCCGGAGCCACGTCGCGGTCATGGAAGCAGTAATAATCCACACCCAGCTTTTCCATGAACTCAAAACAGGCCCACACCCGGCGCTGCGCATTTGCGACCGAGGCCGTGCCGTCATCCCAGGGGCGCTGCGCCGTGCCCGCGCCGAACGGATCGGCCAGGGTGTTGCGCATGGAATGCCAGTAGGCGACGCCGAAGCGAAGCTGGTCCCGCATGGTCTTCCCGCCGACGACCTGGTCCGCGTTGTAATGCTTGAAGGAGAGGGGGTTCTTGGACTGGGGTCCTTCGTACTGGATCTTCGGAATGTCTGGAAAGGCGTCGCTCATGGTAGGAGCGGCATTGGAGACGGTAGCCTTCCCTCCGTCAAGCGCCATCCATCGCCGGATTTTATGCCTTTTCAGTCACCAGCGGCCCGGCGGAACCCAACCAAAATCCCGCCGGGCCTAAGGTGACCAAGTTGTCCCCAACCATGAAGTGACAACCCGGCTCGTTGTTGTGCCGGGACTCGCGCCCCGGCGGAATTGAAAAACAGCAGGTTGCAGGCCAACTGTGGCGCGGATTTCGGTGAGCAGATTCACCCCGACTCCCCTTTTCACCGGCACGCGCGGATTCATCCGAGCCTTCCCAAACGCCTCAAAATTGCAGGCATCGTGGTTGACAATCCTTCCTTAAAAAGGTCCAATCCTGCCTACGACCTAACGGTTGTTTCCAAAATCGCCCTCTCCCACGCCCATGAAAACATCACTGCTCCTCTGCCTGGCCGCCCTCGTCTTCTCCGCTACCGCGAAGGCCGATCAAACCATCAACTACCCCGACAAGGATCCGATTTTCTCCATCTCCTTCCCCGACGACTGGAAAGTCGAGGCTGATGAATCGGTCTCCGCCTCCTCCAAAGATGAAATGGTGAACATGGAACTCATCGCCCTCGATGCCGAGGCGCTCGACGGCGCTGTTGACGTGGCCAAGGACTCTCTCAAAGAAGAGTTCAAAGGCATCAAATTCGATGCTCCTGAAAAGGGCGAACTCAACGGTTTGGATGTCGTCTTCCTCAACGCCAAAGCCACCCTCGAAGACGTGAAGATGGCCGTCAACTGCTGCATCTTCGCCCCCAAAGGCGCCGACAAGTTCTTCATGCTCTTCAACGTCATCCCCCTCGAAGCCCTCGAGAAACACGGCGAAGACATCGGCAAAGTCCTCAACTCCATCAAGGGCAAGTAAGCCCTCGCAAGGGTTAATGCAGGATCGAAGGCGACGAGGCAGGAACAAACTAACTGCCTCGCCCTTAAAGACTCTTCTCGCCTGCGAGGCCCTGGCATGAGAAGAATGAGCAACAATGCTTCGTTGCTTCCGCCTCTTCCTCTTCGCCGCCGTGGGATCGGCGGTTAGCCCATGGGCCAAGGCGGCGGACACAGCGGGAAAGTCGATCCCCTTTGACCAACTGGGCACCGAAGCGCAGAAACAGTACCAAGGCGATGGCATTGCCATCACCCCCACCCCCGGCGGCGCACGCCTGCGAGCCGCTTTCCAGAAACTCGAAGCCGAAGCGACGCCGAAAGGCCTCTGGCTGAAATCCACGGAAGCTTCCACCCACTCGGATCGCTTTCGTGTGCTCGCAGCCACCATCAGTCGCGAAGGCCACGCAGATTCCAAACTGGCCGCCACCGGTCAAGTGATCTTCCGGGAAACCGAAGTCAGCTTCGTCCGCCCCGGCTTGGTGGAAGAATACCGCGTCAGCATGGACGGCGTAAGGCAGGACTTTGTGGTTCTTGAGCGTCCGGTGGGTACGGGTGATTTGCGTGTGGGATTGGAAGTAACCGGTGCCGCGGTGACAACGGCCTCCAGTGGCGTCAAGTTCACGCTGGCCGGCAGCGGTCGCGAGATCGCCTATGGCCGGCTGCAGGTCACCGATGCCACGGGGCGGAAGTTAGCGGCGCGGATGGAGGTGGCAGGCACGAGACTGATCCAGATTTGCGCTGCCGATGCTGGGGCCACCTATCCGATTCGGGTCGATCCAACCTTCAGCGATGCCAACTGGGCGAGCATGGGTGGAGTGGCTGGGCCAAATGGGAGCGTCACCGCAATCGCCATCGGGCCAGATGGGAAATTGTACATTGGCGGAGGCTTCACGGTGATCGGTCAGGTAATGGCCAGCCACGTGGCGGTCTGGGAAGGCACTTCCTGGAGCGCTCTCGATTCTGGAGTTATTGGTCATCAAACACATGAAGCGGCATTCGGCGCGCCGGTTTTCCATAAAGGGACAGCAGTATTTAGACGAGGCCGTGGCTCGCGGGAACGGCGTGGTGTTTGTCGCGTCGCACCTGGGTTCGTGGGAATACATCGGATTCCCCGGCTACCTCGCGCAATTTCCACATGCGGTGATCGTCAAAA
>JAXMIV010000737.1:0-4160 GCA_034377045.1 Prosthecobacter sp.
GCTGGTTTCGCACCGGCGACATTGGCCGCGTGGGTATGGATGGTTTTTTGTACATCGAAGGCCGCCTGAGCCGCTTCTCGAAAATCGGCGGGGAAATGGTCCCCCACGAAACCGTTGAGGAAACCCTCATCAAAGGCATGGGCCTCGAAACTGAATCCGTCCGCAAGGTGGCGGTGGTCGGCGTGCCGGATGCTGACAAGGGCGAGGCTCTGATCCTCCTCACCGCCATTCCCGGCGGTCCTGAACACCAGGAGATCCTCGACCTGCGCTATCGTCTGCTCGACAAAGGCATGCCACCGCTCTGGATTCCGAAAAAGATGATCCGCGTCTCCGACATCCCAGTCATGGCCTCAGGCAAGCTGGACGTCCAAGCCTGCGAAAAGATCGCTAGAGGTCATACTTAAAGTTAGGGCTGTTTGGCCCCCGGGCCGTTCTTGAAGGCATACAGCACGCCATCATCGGCTCCGATCAGCACATAATCTCCCGCCACTGCTGGAGATGCCTTCACCGGCGCGCCGATCTCATACTGCCATGCCTCCTTACCGTCTTTAATATCGAGCGCATAAAAATACCCGTCGTCGCTGCCGAAGATCGCCACCTTGCCTGCGCACACCACGGCACTGCTGTCGATCCGGTCCCGGCAGCGATACTCCCAAAGTTGCTTGCCGGTGACGCGGTCGATGGCATGAAACCGCTTGTCCCGGCCGCCCACCAGCACGGACTTCTCCCAGATCGCGGCTGCGGCATAGTATTCAAACTCGCGCTCGCCGTATTCCCAGACCTTCATGCCATCCTTCATGCTATAGGCGCCCACCCGGTTCCCATAGTGCGTCACATAAATGACTCCGTCGGCAATCGCCACGTTGTTGCCGATATATGAACCCACTTCGATCTGCCTCACCTCTTTGCCGGTGGCCATGTCATGCACGTGCAACACGCTGTCACAACCGCCAAAGACCACATTCCCATCCCCAATCGCCGCGCCGCCATTGATGTAATAGCCAGTCTCAGCCGCCCACTCCTTTTTGCCCGTCTTCGCATCCAGGCAATAGACATTGTAGTCGTAACTGCCGATCACGATCTTCTGCGCCTGCGTCTTCGGGTCCGTCCAGACATTGGCAGCGGCGTGAATCTCGGCATCAGTTTCAAACTTCCACACTTCCTTGCCGGTGTCCGCATTCCAGGCATAAACAAAGCCGTCCTGGCAGCCCGCCACGATCAGATCCCCCGCGAAGGCGGCCGCACCATCAAAAGCCCCTTTGCCCGTCGCCTCCCAGTTCTTCGTCCCCTTCACCAAATCCAGGCAGTAAAACTTGCCGCCCTTGCAGCCGGCGTAGATCTTGCCCGCCCGGACTACGGCGGTGCTCACCAGCATCTCCTCCTGCCCCTTGGCCTTGTCCATCATCTGAAACTGCCACGCCAGCTCCAGAGGAAACCGCAATTCCACCGGCGAGGTTCCCGTCATCGCCTCGTCACCGCGCGCATGCACCCACTCGCCGGGCGTCTGCGCCTGCAAAAGTGTTCCCAGAAGCACCCACTGGGCGGCAAGCAAAAGACTTTTGGTGGCAGGCATGCTGAATCATGAACCGTCTTCCGCCTCCTGTCCACTGGCCGCCAATCCTGCTTGGCATTCGCCCCAATCCGCGCAAAGATAGCGCCATGCCCCAGGATGACCCACCTCCTCCCATTCCCCAGGAGTTGTATTCCGAATACGAGGAGCGGCCTTTCGCCCACTGCACCCGTTGCGGCGAGACCTTGCGCGACGACGACGGTGGCTTTCAGATCTCCAAGGCGTACAAACGCGGCGAATGCGTCATGGAGTACGCTTTGTGCGATCACTGCCGCATCAGCATGCTCGAGGAGTTCTCCCAGGAATCCAAAAAACGACTGGGCCAATTTCAGGACGAACATGTGAAGCTCGATCGCGGCCTGGATTGCTGTTCCGTCTGCGGTGTCTCCCGCCTCGCCGACACAGTCAATGACTTCGTCATCACCGGCCTGTGCGAAGGCGCCAGCCTCATGCACGGCATCATGGTCTGCGGCAAATGCGGCGATGGCATTCAAGAAGTCATTTCCGTGAAGACCCGCGACACCTGGCGCCGCTTCGTCGACGAAAACTTCCCCGGCCCGCCTTCGGAAGGCGAGTATCCCGATTTTGAAATCATGCCCACCCAGCCTCTTTCCGTGCTGGGCGGCAGCTATCAGCCATAAGCGAGCGCCTAGCCCTGCCGCAGATCCAGCGTCAGCGGAAACTCCGCCACACCTTTGGTTAGAACGGGCTCCATCGGCCCGGGGGTGTGGACATCCGCGAAGAAGCGGCCGAGGCGGCGGCTTTCGGCTTCGTACGCATTCACCGGAAAGGTCACATAGTTGCGTCCACCCGGATGCACGACGTGGTACGCACAGCCTCCAAGGCTGCGGCCATTCCAGGTGTCCACCAGATCAAAGGTCAGCGGGCTGTGGACCTTGATGGTCGGTTGCAGACAATTCGGTGGCTGCCAGGCGCGGTAGCGTACGCCGGCCACATGCTCGCCCACCACACCGGTGGGATGCAGCGGAATCTGCCGCCCATTGCAAGTGACCACATAGCGCCCCGCCACCAAGCCCTTGGTCCGAACCTGGACACGCTCCAGCGAGCTGTCCACATACCGCACCGCCGCCGCTCCCGCGCCTTCTTCACCCAACACATGCCAGGGTTCGAGGGCCGTGCGCAGTTCCATGTACACTCCGCGCTGGGTCATGCTGCCAATTGCCGGAAACCTGAACTCAAAGTGCGGCGCAAACCATTCCGGCTGCATCGGATAACCCGCCGCCGTCAGATCCGCCAGCACATCCGCGAGGTCTTCCCAGACGAAGTGCGGCAATAGAAAACGATCATGCAGTTCAGTACCCCAACGCACCAGCTTTTGCCGATAAGGCTCCTTCCAGAACCGCGCGATCGCCGCCCGCAACAGCAGATGCTGCGCCAGACTCATCTCCGCATGCGGCGGCATTTCAAAGGAACGCAGTTCCAGCAACCCCAGGCGGCCAGTCGAACTCAACGGATCAAACAGCTTGTCGATGCTGAACTCCGTACGATGGGTGTTGCCGCTCGAATCAATGAGCAGATTGCGGAAAATGCGATCCACCATCCAGGGAGGGGCCGAGGTCGGCAGCGCGAGATTGCGGTCCAACTCCTTGAAGGCCAGCTCCAATTCAAATACGGAATCATTGCGCGCCTCATCGATGCGCGGGCATTGGCTTGTCGGACCAATGAAGAGTCCGCTGAAAAGATAACTGAGCGACGGATGATTGTGCCAATAGCCTAACAAGGATTTAAGCAAATCCGGCCGCCGCAGCAGTGGCGAGTCCGCGGGAGTCGCCCCGCCGATGACGATGTGATTGCCCCCGCCCGTGCCGGTGTGGCGGCCGTCGATCATGAACTTCTCCGTGCCCAGCCGCGCCTGCCGCGCTTCCTCATAAAGAACCTTCGTGTTGCGCACCAGATCCTTCCAGCACTTCGCCGGATGCATATTTACCTCAATGACGCCCGGGTCAGGCGTCACCTTAATCACCTCCAACCGCGGATCAAAGGCAGGCGCCGCCCCTTCAATGATCACCGGCATGGCCAGCGCTGCCGCCGTGCTTTCCACCGCGGCCAGCAGATCCAGGTAATCTTCAGTCTCCGCCATCGGCGGCATGAAGACATGCAGGCGGCCGGCGCGCGCCTCAAAGCAGGTCGCCGTGCGCAAGATCCAGGCAGCGGATTCCTGCGGCTCCGGCCGGCGCTCGTCCGGGCTCTTCGGTTCCGGCGCCGGTTCGGCCACCTGTTCCATGAGTTCCCCTGCGGCATCCACGGCCGTGTTGATGTTCGGCGGCAAATCCTCCAGCATGCCCGCCACCGCCTTCAGGAAATGCTGCCGGCTTTCGGGACGCGGAGGCAGTGCCGGCAGCGCGGTCGTGGGATCCACCGGATGAATCCACGGATACTCCTTCGGATTGACCCACGGCAGGCTGTCCAATGGCAGCCGCAAACCCATAGCTGAGTCGCCGGGGATCAGATACATCGTGTCATTACGGAAGTACCACGGCCCGCTGCGCCACCGCAGACCTTCCCCATCCGGCAGTCTGCGCAACGGCAGGGCATAACCCACCGCCTTGTCCAACCCCTGCTCAAACAG
>JAXMIV010000738.1:0-4460 GCA_034377045.1 Prosthecobacter sp.
CGCGGCGCTCATGTAGTCACCCGCAACAGCCAGGCCATTCTGCCAGCCGGTAATGCTGCGGCCGGCGGCAAAGTAGGCGCTGGCGCCAGTATTCTTTTTGGCGGCCCAAATGGTGATGCCGAGAGTGCCGGCAACGAAGACAAGAAACATCCAAACTGCTGAAGTCATAACGGCGGAATTTCGAACTAGTGTTTATGGATCACAGCAGCAGCGACCTTGTCCCACGCGGCGGCTTTGCGGGTGTAGATGAAGGCCAGACCCCAGGCCATGAAGAACTGGGAGAGGGCAAACAGGTAGGCGATGTTGATTTTTCCGAGGACAGGCTTCTTCATCAGATCAGGAAACCAGCCCACCAGCACCAGCAGCGCGAAATAATAGATCACGAAAAAGATCGTGGCGGTCACGCTGAACTTCGCCTTGCGGCGCAGCAGTTCACGAAACTCGGGCTTCGCTTCCAGGCTGGCCCAGTCCACCGGTGATTTATCGTCGTTCATGGCGGCGCGACGGTAGGGAGCGAGGCCGTGGATGGCAAGAGGGGAAATGCCTTACTCGCTCACATCGCGGCCCGGCGGCGGTCGAGGAGCATTTTGACCGCCGTTTTCATGCGGCCAAGCACGTAATAGACGGTCTGGCTGCGCAGCCGGACCAGCTCCGCGCCGATGATGCGCGGCACGAAGTCGGCCGGCACCTCCAGGACCTCCTGCGGCGTTGCGCCATTGAGGCCTTTGCACAGGATGGCCGTCATCGCCTTGGTCAGCGTTTGCACCTTCGGTCCCAGCTCGATGGCAAAGTGCGCGGCGTTGTCGTCGCCCACCCGCAAAAAGACGCCCACCGTGTCCGTGCATTCCTCATCCTTGCGCACGTCTTCGAGATCAAACTGCTCGCCTTCCTTGGGTCCGCATGATTTGGCGGCCTCGGAGAAATTGATGAGATTTTCCCGCCGCTCGGGCTCGGGCAGGATCTCGAAGAACTCGATCAGTTCGTTGAGGGCAGGCGGGTAAGGCATGGGCGGCGGCTTCGTGGTTCAACGGGCTAAGCGCCCTTCGCCACCGGTGCGCGCACGGTATTGCCCCATTCGGTCCAGCTTCCATCATAGTTGCGGACGTGCTGGTAGCCGAGCAGGTACTTCAGCACGAACCAGGTGTGGCTGGAACGTTCGCCGATGCGGCAATAGGCGATGATGTCATCATCCGTTTTGAGCCCAAGTTCATCCCTGTAGATGGCTTCCAACTCCTCGCGGCTTTTGAACGTCTTGTCCGGATTGGCCGCGCGTGACCAGGGCGCGCTCCGCGCTCCCGGAATGTGGCCGCCGCGCAGGACGCCTTCCTGGGGATATTCTGGCATGTGCGTAACCTCGCCGGAAAATTCCTTGGGACTGCGCACATCCACCATTTTTTTCCCGGCGTTCATGTGGGCCAGGGTTTGGGCGGCGTAGGCGCGGTGGGTCGCGTCATCGCGTTTGGCGGGCACGGGGTAGTCACTGGCGGGATACTTTGGCACTTCGCGGGTCAGAGGTTTCCCTTCAGCTTCCCATTTGTCGCGGCCGCCATCGAGGAGTTTGGCTTTGGTGTGGCCGAAGAGCTGGAAGACCCAGAAGGCGTAAGCCGCCCACCAGTTTGACTTGTCGCCGTAGAAAATGACCGTAGTGTCCGGGGTGATGCCGTTGCGGCGGCACAGGTCCGCGAAGCCTTCCGGCCCCACGTAGTCGCGCACAGTCTCTTCATTCAAATCCCGGCGCCAGTCGATGTGCACGGCGCCTGGAATATGGCCGGTGTCATAAAGCAGGATGTCTTCGTTGCTCTCGACGATACGGATGCCGGGCGTGTTCAGGTTCGCGGCCAGCCAGTCGGTATCGACCAAAATGTCAGGCGTGGCGTAGGCGGCAAATTTCGGATTCATGGCTGGAAAAAGGGTAAGCAATTTGGGGGGAGGCGAAGTTGCCTCCTTGAGCCTCGGATTCAAGGACGTATTGCTTTGTCCTCTATGCAGTCCGTGTTCGACCAGGCCTTTGAATGCCACACCGCTCCTCCGGCGGTGATGGATCAGCTCTGGGCGGCGGGCTGGCGGCATTTCGGCACCACTTTTTTTCGGTATAGCCTGCAGGTGGACGAATCGGGGATGCGTCAAATCACCCCTTTGCGCCTGGATTTGGCACGGTTCACGCCTTCAAAAAGCCAGCGCCGCGTGCTGCGCAAGAATGCCGACCTGCGTTGCGAATTCGTTCCCGCGGAGCTCTCCGAAGAGGCCCGTTCCATGTTTGAGCGCCACAAGGTTCGGTTTCTTGACAATGTGCCGGACGATCTTGAGACCTTCTTTTCGCCTGAGCCGGCCACCGTTCCTTGCGAGTGCGTGGAGTGCCGGGTCTGGGCCGGGGAAACCTTGGTAGCGCTGAGTTTCCTGGACTTGGGGGCGCGGGCTACCTCCGCCGTCTACGGCGTCTTTGATCCCGGCCACTCGCGGCGCAGCCTGGGCATCTACACGATGCTGAAGGAGATCGAGTTCAGCCGGCAGCGCGGCTGTCTTTTCTATTATCCGGGCTACGCCACTCGCGAGCCCAGCGCCTACGATTATAAGAAGCAGTTTCGCGGGCTGGAGATCCTGCATTGGAGCAGTGGCCAGTGGCAGTCGCTGGATCATGAATTGCAATGCGAACAAGCGGAGTCACCCTGAGGTCATGACTTTCAAGCTCTGCCCTGCGTGCCTTGTCGCGGTACTGATTCCCGTCCTGAATCTCCGCCCGAGCCACGCCGCCGATCCGCGAATCTTTAGCGATATCGAATACGCCAGCATTGATGGGCAGTCATTGAAACTGGATCTGTACCTGCCCGAGATCAAGCATCCCGCGCTGGTGGTCTGGGTCCACGGTGGCGCCTGGCGCGGGGGTTCGAAGAGCGAGGGCGTGCCTTCGGCCAAGTTCGTCGCGGCTGGCTATGCGGTCGCCAGCGTGGACTATCGGCTGTCGCCCATTGCGCCCTTTCCGGCGCAGATTCACGACATCAAAGCGGCCGTCAGGTTCCTTCGCGCCAGGGCAGGGGACTATGGGTTTGACCCCACACGCATGGCCATCGCGGGATCATCCGCGGGCGGTCATTTGGCGGCGCTTGCCGGTGTGACGAATAACCACAAGGAGCTTGAGGGAACCGTGGGAAATGATCGGAATCAAAGCAGCGAAGTTAGAGCTATTGTGAGCTTGTATGGCGCTTCGAACCTGATGACCATTCTTGCGCAATCGCAACCCAAGGGACTGCAGATGCGCGTGCCCGCTTTGCAGCTTCTTCTCGGAGGGCAGCCCAAGGACAAACCCAACCTCGCCAGACTGGCCAGTCCGGTCGCCCACGTGGATGCCGGCGACCCGCCCCTGCTGCTCATCCATGGCGATGCCGATCCGCAGATGCCTCCCGAGCAGTCGCATGAACTGGCGGCGGCCTATACCAAAGCGGGTGCTTCGGTGACCTTGGAAATCATTCCCGGGGCGGTACATGGCGGCACCCAGTTCTATGACCCAAGGCGCTTTTATCTCATCAGGAGGTTCCTGGACGAAGCGTTGCGGTGAGATGCACTTTGATAAGCGCAACCGCACCGCATATTGCGATTGAATCACAGGAGCATCATTGTGAAAAGGCGGTGTCCGCTTGCCATGCCTTCCAATTCTGTTCTATCTATTGAGGGCGAACCACTCAACATTCCAAGCCATGAAACTATCCGACGAACTTCAATCAATGCTCAATGAGCAGATCAACAATGAGATGGAATCGTCTTACATCTACCTGGCGATGGCCGCCTGGTTTGAACAGACGCCCTATCTCGGCTTCGCCACTTGGATGTTCAACCAGAGCCGCGAGGAAACCATGCATGCCCTCAAGTTCTACCAATACGTCGTCGATCGCGATGGCAAAGTGGAACTGGCGCCGCTCAAAAAGCCCAAGCATGATTTCGGCTCACCCCAGGATGCCTTTGAGCATAGTCTGGCGCAGGAGCAGAAGGTGACTCAGCAGATTAACGATCTTTATGACATTGCTGAGCGAGTCAAAGATCACTCTTCCAAGAATCTGCTGCTCTGGTTCCTCAACGAACAGATGGAAGAGGAAAAAACCGTGCGCGACATGCTGGACCGCCTGAAGCTGGCCGGCACAGATCCCGCCTCCCTGCTCGTGCTGGATCGTGAGGCTGCTGCCCGCCCGCCTGCTGCCGGCGGTGGAGGCGAAGGACGTGGCGGGCGCCTTGGAGGTGGTGGCGGTCGTTGATCGTTGTTAGGCAATGAGATCCTTCATGACGTGCCCGTGCACGTCAGTCAGCCGTACATTGCGGCCGCTGAAGAGGTACGTCAGCGCTTCATGATCGACACCCATGAGGTGGAGCACGGTGGCCCACAGGTCATAGACACTGGCGATCCTGTCGACGGCTTTGTAACCGAACTCATCGGTGGCTCCATAGGTGGTGCCGCCTCTGACGCCGCCGCC
>JAXMIV010000739.1:0-5757 GCA_034377045.1 Prosthecobacter sp.
TCGCCCCCTTCTTGCGTGATTTCGGTACCGCGGCATTCGCCTTGGCCACTTCTTCCAGTTTCGGTTCCTGGGCTTGCAACCAGGTTTCATAACCTTTGGCTCGTGATCCGCTGTACTTGTAGTTGTCAAAGATCGCGCCATTGCCGAGGGCACGCGGATCCTGCTCTTCCTTCAGCACGGTCAGCATGTGGTAGCGCAGCTCATCCATCGTTTGACTGAAGGCCGGATCATTGGCGAGATTCCGCACACATTGCGGATCGTCCTTGAGGCGGAACAGCATGTCCGCGGGGCGTTTGCCGAAACACAGGTCGTAGTAATAACCGCCCAGTGCCTTGATCACCTCTTTGGTTGGGCCAGGGTCGCAGTTGCCGAAATCCGTCTCCGGATTGCAGGCGGGCCAGCGGTCAGGAAAGTAGTTGCGGATGTAGAGGAAGTCATTCGTCCGGATGGCGCGCACGGGATATCCCCAATCGTTCGGCCGGCCGATGTCATGGCGCTCCTTGCCGACCAGCATGAAGTCTCGATCCTTCTCCACCCAGCCTGATTTTTCCGAAGCCAGAATCTTGACCAAACTCTTGCCAGACATTTGGTTATGCGATTTCAACCCTGCTAGTTCCAGGTAAGTGGGCGCGAGATCGCGCATATTGATGAAGTCTTCCACGACCCGGCCCGGCTTGATCCCCTTCCCCCAGCGCATCACCAGCGGCAGGTGGAAACCGTCGTCGAAAATCTGCCCCTTCACATACGGAAACGGCATGCCGTGGTCGGAGGTCACGATGATCAAAGTGTTGTCCAGTTCACCGTTGGCCTCGAGTTGCTCCAATGCTTTGCCAATGTGCGAATCCGCCCATTCCACCTCGATGGCATAGTCGGCCAGGTCACCGCGAACGATCGCATTGTCCGGCAGATAGGCAGGCACGGTGACATCCTCCAGCTTCTTGCCGAGGCGAACGCCGGAGTTCAATTCATAGCCCCGATGCGGCTCCTGAAAGCCCAGCCAAAAGCAGAAAGGCCTGTCCTTTGCACGCTGCTGCAAAAAGGCGCCAAAGTTCTTGCCGTAATCGATGCGACCGATGGCCGCTGCCGGCGGCGCGCACTTAAATTCGTCAAAACTCGGTCCTGCCGGATTTCGCTTGAACCCCGCGATCTTAAAATCGCCGGGCCCCCAGCCCTTGCCGGTGAGGCCAACGGAGTAGCCGGACTGCTCCAGCAGATCGGGATAGACCGCGAATTTGGAGGGGAAATTGCCGTGGTGACAGGCGGCTTCTTCGAGTTGCCACGTATTGCGCCCGGTCAGAATGGTGGCGCGGCACGGGCTGCATTTCGGATTCGACGTGAAGGCATTTTTAAACAGCACGCCCTCCCGCGCGATGCGGTCCAGATTTGGCGTCTTCACCCAGGTGCAGCCGTAAGCGCCGGTATGCTGCCAGCCCAAATCATCAAAAATGATGAAAAGGATATTGGGGCGCGCAGGCGCCGCTGCGTCCGCTTTGGCGGGAACCAGAAGACTGAGCAGGCAGAAGCAGCAGCAGAGGAGACCTAGGCGGGTTTTCATGGATTCGCTGGGTTGGATGGGCAACTCACACAGAGCGCGGAACGCTGAAACGCCGCCGAATACCGCACCTTGCGCCCCGACGGCCGCCAGAGCTAGTGGCCGCATCTTTTTATGACAGAAAGTGCACAAAATGTGTCCTGGCTGCGTACTGTCAGGCCTGTCCGTTCCCATTTATGAACCATCCATCCCCTTCCCGCCGTTCCTTCATTCAGTCCGCCGCCGGCGCCGTTGTTGCGCCCTTCATCCTGCCCTCACGTGTCTGGTCCGCCGAAACCGCCCCGAATGCCCGCCTGAATCTCGGTTTCATCGGCGTGGGCAAGATGAACAGCGGCCACCTCGGCAACTTCCTCGGCCGTGAGCAGGTGCAGGTCGTCGCCGTCTGCGATGTCGACACCACCCGCCGCGAAGCCGCCAAGAAGCGCGTTGACGAAAACTACGCCAAAAAAGCCGGCGCCGAGTACAAAGGCTGCGCCGCCTACAATGACTTCCGCGAACTCCTTGCCCGCAAGGACATCGACGCCGTCGTCATCGCCACCCCGGACCATTGGCACGCCTACATCGGCATCGCCGCCGTCAAAGCCGGCAAGGACGTCTACGGTGAAAAGCCGCTCACGCACAATGTGCATGAGGCGCTGACCCTGACGAAAGCCGTGCGCGACTCCGGCAAGATCTTCCAGACCGGTTCCCAACAGCGCTCCAGCAAAGAATTCCGCGTCGCTGCCGAGCTCGTTCGCAACGGCGTCATTGGCGACCTGAAGACCATCACCACCTCCTTTGGTGATCCCGCCCCGGTTTACAACCTCAAGGAAGAAGCCCTGGAGCCCGGCCTCGACTGGGATCGCTGGTGCGGTCCGGGCCCGCTGAAACCCTACAGCAGCGTCCTCAGCCCGCGCGGCGTGCACAATCACTTCCCCGCCTGGCGCATGACGCGCGAGTTCGGCGGCGGCATGATCACCGACTGGGGCGCCCACCACATCGACATCGCCCAATGGGGCCTTGGCGTGGATGAGAGCGGTCCGGTTCAGGTCAAAGCTCCCGAAAACTGGGAAAGCGCCAAGCGCGGCGCCCAACTCATTTACGCCAACGGCGTCGTCCTCACCCATGGCGAGGGCAAGGGCGTCTCCTTCTACGGCACCGAAGGCGAAGTGCACGTCAACCGCGGCAAATTCGAGCTCATTCTCAACGGCAAGACCGTCCACAAATTCTTCGACAAGGAAGTCGACAAAGGCACCTCACTCGACCGCGAAGTCATCCTCACGGAGCGTGAATTCCTCAAGGACGCCAAGGTGAAGCTCTACGACAGCAAGAACCATCACGACGACTGGCTGAATTCCATCCAGACGCGCAAGCCTCCGATCGCCGATGTCGCCGTTGGCGCCACCACCGTGATCTCCTGCCACCTCATGAACATGACCTACTGGCACGGCGCCAACTTCAAGTGGAACCCCGCCGACCGCACCTTCGCCGAAGGCGGCGACCCCAAGTGGCTCACCCGCGACTACCGCGGCGAGTTTGTGGTCTAACCATTATTGCCAAATCAGGCAACATTGAAGGCGGCTCCGCGAGGGGCCGCCTTTTTTTATCTCAGCAAGGTAACGCACTCGATGCTCTGCGAAGCACTGTAACAGTTCTCTGAAGTCGAACGTCATTGGGGTTTCCGTTGTTCATCTCCCAGGCGTCGACGACCAGTTCCCACGCGGCGTTTGTACGGGCCGTGGCGCTGACGCGTTGCCAGTCACGAATGGCCTGTACACGCATGTCTTCGAAAGAGGTGCAGCGACGGATGGTCCATCCCTTTCTGGGAAGCGGGATGCCTTTGGGGGGCTGGCGGTCAAACTTGCTCACGGCTAACGCAGGATTTGCTTACCCAGGGAGAATGCAGGCGAAGGGCCGGAAAGGCAAGCCCGGCACCGCCGTGGCCGCGAGCTCAAAAAAAGCCGCCACCCGGAATCCGGATGGCGGCGATGTGGAGGCAGCTTTTACGCGTGCCAGAGATTGGCGCGGAGCGTCTTACTTCTCTTTGCAGCAGTCCTTGCCGCAGGTTTTGCCGGCGTCTTTGCAGCAGGTCGCGCAGGACTTGCCTTTGTCAGCGCAGCATTTCTTGCAGGCTTCACCGGCGAAACCGGTGGTGGAAAGAGCGGCAAGGGTGAGGAGGGACAGAATGGTTTTCATAATCGTAGAAGTGTGTTTTGAATGGGGATGAGTTTCTGAACTTTGAATTGGGGAGCGTGTGCTCCAAGGAGGCGCCATCAGGCGCGGGCATCAGCGGCCGCCTATCACAAAGGGATCGTGATGACCCGCCAGCCGCGCACTTTCGCGCAGACAGGCACTTCATGAATCAGGCACGCGGAGGCCGCAGCTTTTCAAAGCAGCAGGGCGCAGTGCTGTACGAACAGCGGCGCGCCGGGTCGAGGTGGACCTCGCTCGGTGGCGCCTTGGCCCAAGTCAAACAGCTCCCGCTGACTTGGCGGGAGCAAAACTTCCGGCCGCATCCACACCCACACCTGTAAATCGACCAAGACCAGGTGGGGTGCGGCGGCGACGTCCGGAGAAAGATTGCGTTGAGTCAGCCCCAGACAGCAGGGCTTGTCGTGGGCGGGAGTTGCGGGCGCGGCAGGCAGCCCGGACTCAGGTTGCGTGTGCTTGCAGGCGGGGCAGGATTCGGCCTCGGCAGCCACGGCAGGCGCACCCATCCAGCAGCACCAGCAAAGCGGCACACCCAAGAGAAGGGTCAGCGCATAACTGGTGATCCGGGAGAACATGACAGTCCTTGGAACACCCTAGGCGCCGGGCGTTCAAAAAATTTCATTCCGCTAAGCTCGCGGATGAAATTTGCGGTGCACCTGCTTGAGACGGGATTGATCCACATGGGTGTAGATCTGGGTGGTGGAAATGTCGGCGTGACCCAGCATTTCCTGGATGACTCGCAGGTCGGCGCCGTTGTTCAGCAGATGGGTGGCGAAGGAATGCCGCAACAGGTGGGGGTGCACCCGGTCCCCCAATCCCGCCGATTCCGCCCGTTCCTTCACAATCTGCCACACCCGGGCCGTGGTCAGGCGGGCGCCGTTTCGGGACAGGAAAATGTGGCTCTGGGTCTTCGGGCGGACCAGTTG
Source organism: Prosthecobacter sp. (assembly GCA_034377045.1). Taxonomy (GTDB): domain Bacteria; phylum Verrucomicrobiota; class Verrucomicrobiia; order Verrucomicrobiales; family Verrucomicrobiaceae; genus Prosthecobacter. The sequence goes on from JAXMIV010000739.1 coordinate 4,669, forward strand.
CGGCCGGGAATGGGCCAAATAGGCCTCCAAAGCCTGCCGGGCGGCGTCGCCGACGGGGGCCAGCCGGGTCTTTTTCCCCTTCCCCGTCACCCGGATCCAGCCCTCCTCCAGGCTCAGGTTTTCCACCCGCGAATCGACCAGCTCGGACAGTCGTAATCCGCTGGCGTAGAACAATTCAAGGATGGCGCGGTCCCTCCGGTCCAGAGGCTCGATTCCGGTGATGGATTCGACCAATTTCTGGGCATCCGCCTCGTTGAGGGTGCCGGGCAGGTGCTGCTCCAAGCGCGGCGGCAGGATCGGCTCCGCCGGGTCGTCCGGCCGTTTACCCCGGGCTGCGAGCCAGCGGAAGAAGATTTTCAGGGCGACGAGCTCCACCCGGGCGCTGGAGGCCGCCAGACCGTCCTTTTTTCGCCGCGCCAGGTAGTCAGTCAGGTGCTGGGTCGTCACCGCCGCCCCCGCCTCGACGCCGCGTTCCTGCTTCAGCCACGAGGCAAAAGCCTCCAAAACCCGCCGGACCAGCAACTGGTAGTTGGTCGACAAGCCGCGTTCGGTGGCCAGGTAGAGAAGAAAGTCGTCGATGAGGGTGAGCATCGGAAAGGATCTCCAGCGTATCTCTTGATAGCTGAGGTCCGGTGCGGACGCAAAAGCTGCTTTGCTCTAAGAAATCCCGCTCTCCCGCGTTGGAATCCAGACCGCTCGACCCCCTATTCATGACCTTGCCGCACCCAATTCTGCCACTGCTTTGCCTCGCTTATGCCTCAGCGCAGGCGGTGGATTTCAAGAAGGACATCCAGCCGATCTTGGAAAAGAACTGCTACGAGTGCCACAGCGAAAAGACAGGCAAGAAGAAGGCCGGTTTTGTTTTTGACGATCTGACCACCTTCATCAAGGACATCAATCCGAAGGGCATCGTCGTCCCTGGTAGCCCGGGTGAAAGCCACATGTTTGAGGTCATCACGAACCGCAGCCACGAGCATACGATGCCGCCGGATGAGTCGCTGTCCCCGAAAGACATCGACAAGCTGCGCGAATGGATCGAGGCAGGCGCTTCCCTCGAAAAAGACGGGCCGAAGATCGCTTTCGTCAAAA
>JAXMIV010000740.1:0-7323 GCA_034377045.1 Prosthecobacter sp.
CCGCCGTCCTCGCCGCCCAGGTGGATCGCATGATCGCCAGCGAGCATTCGCGCGAGTTCGTGTCAGGTTTCACGCATCAATGGTTAGGTATGGACCGGCTCGATTTCTTTCAGTTCGATTTCAAGCTGCACCGCGCCTTCGACGACAGCGCCAAAGCCGCCGCACGGGAAGAGGTGTATCAAACCTTCGCTTGCCTGTTGCGCGAAAACCTCAGCCTGCGGCGCCTGCTCAAATCCGATTTCGTCATCATCAACGGCTTGCTTGCGAACTACTACGGCATCGACAGCATCAGCGACGACGCATTTCGCAAAGTGCCGCTGCCTGCCGGTTCACCGCGCGGCGGCCTTCTCGGCATGGCGGCAGTCCTTGCGATGGGCGGCAACGGCGAGCACACCAGTCCCGTCGAGCGCGGTGCCTGGGTGCTTCGCAAACTCCTCCATGACCCGCCGCCGCCCGCGCCGCCGAATGTCCCGCAACTCGCGCGCCTCGACGGCAAACTGCTAACCACCCGCGAACGCATGCTTGCCCACCAGGAAGAACCGCAATGCGCGAACTGCCACCGCAAGATCGATCCCATTGGCTTCGGCCTGGAAAATTTCGATGCCGCCGGCAAATGGCGCACTGAGGACACCTACGAACGCAAAGGCGTGGGCCACAAGACCTGGCCCATCGACGCTGCCGCCAGCTTCCACAAGGGTCCCGCCTTCAGAGACTACTTCGAGCTCCGCGACATCCTGGCCACCAAGTCCGCGCCCTTCGCCCGCGGTTTCACCGAAGCCCTCATCGAATACGCCCTCGGCCGGCCCTTCGGTTTCTCAGACGACGACCTCGCCAGCCACATCGTGCGGCAGGCAGCCCAAAAGAACTTCGCCATGCGCGAGTTCGTCCACGTGCTCGTCGCCAGCGAGGCTTTCCAGACGAAATGAGTTATTCAAAATACGTATCCTCATGCGCATACGCCGGCGCGCAGCAGCAGAGGAAGCGCAAGGGTCTGGTCGCGATGATTTGATGCCAGGCGTTGGGCGGAATGAGGATGGCGTCGCCGGGTGAAACCTCCCGCTCCTCGCCGTCGATCTCCATTTGGCCGGTGCCTTCGAGGATGAAGTAGAATTCTTCGCTGAGTTTGTGGTAGTGGCGTTCGGTGGGGCGGCCGACGGGGACAGTGGCTTCGGCGAGGCTTTGGTTTTGCACGGGGGCGTTCGTGCGGTCGAGGATGCTGCGGATGGTGGAGCCGTCCTTGGTGGTGAAGGGGACTTGTTGGGAAAGGGGGTTGATCGTCATGGCAGCGTCTGGCATGTTTCCGCGGCGCTCGCACCGCGCAAGTTTTCTCATGAGGTTTCACACCAAGGATTGCACGGCCATCATCACGGGCGCGTCTTCGGGTCTGGGGGTGGAGTTTGCCCGCCAGCTCGCGCCCGAGGCCCGCGCGTTGATCCTGGTCGCGCGGCGGCTGGAGGCGCTGGAAGCGGTGAAGACCGACCTTATCTCTGCACATCCGAATCTGCGGGTGGAGGTGGTGGCGGCGGATCTGGCGACCGATGCCGGTCGCGCCGACTTGCTCGCCTGGGTGGCGGGTTCACCGCTCGGGAAGGATCTGAATTTGCTGATCAACAACGCCGGCCTTGGCGACTACGGCACGGTGGCGAGCGCGACAGCGGAGCGATTGCGGGCGCAGATTGAGGTGAACATCACCGCGGTGGTGCTGCTCAGTCACGCCCTGCTGCCGCATCTGCGGCGCGATCCGGAAGCTCCGGCGGGTATCTTGAATGTCAGCTCGCTGGCGAGCATGGCACCGATGCCGGACCTGGCGGTTTACGCGGCCTCGAAGGCTTTTGTGACCAGCTTTTCCGAGGCGCTGAATATCGAGTTGGCGGCTGAGCACATCGTTGTCTCTTATGTCTGTCCGGGACCGACGCCGACGAACTTCAGCCAGACCGCCAAGAGACCCGATGGCAGCGACACGGACCGGGAAGGGCAGGGGTTGTTGCGCGTCCCCGTCGCTCAGGTGGTGGGCAGTGCTCTCGACGGATTGCGGGCGGGGAGTTCCTGTGTTTTCCCCGGCGCTGGTGTCTCGGTGGCAGGACCGCTTTTCCGCATCATGCCCCGTTTTTTGATGCGCCTGATCTTGCGCCGCCGTTTCGAACGTCGCACTCTTTAGCCCCGACTAACGTAAAAGCCGCCCCTCCACCATGCCCCCGCCTCAACCCCCGACTCAAAATCGCGGTCCCAGCCCCTGGGAGTCGCGCCGCCGGCCGGGCACGCTGGCTTCCCTCTGCCGTTTGCTGCTGCTCGTCATCATCGCCCTGGCATTGACGTTGCCGTTTACGCCGTTTGCCAGCAAGATCAAATCCGGTCTCAAGGAGCTGATCCGCGAGGCGCGTGGATCACGCACCGAAGTCGTGACCCGGGAGATCACGCGGGAGGTGCAGGTACCGAAGGAAATCGTTCGGGAAGTCGTCAAGGAGGTGAGGGTGCCCGTGGCGCCACCGCCCGCCGCTCCGAGTCCACCTCCAGCTCTGCCTGAAATCTACGTTCCGCGTAAGGATGTGGAAGTTGCGACCCTTTTTAACGGAATTACCATCAAAACAAACTTGCTCACGGAGCAGGGGTCTTACGCCAGTTTGGAGCGTTTAGACCCGGACTCCTACAAGGCGGAGTTCCAACTTTCCATCCGGGTGCCGAAGGCCAACCAAACGCTTCCAGAACTCAGCCGCATCAACCCAAAATTGGGTGCTCTCCTGCCGGATTTGGACGCAATGCTAACCACGGGCAAGGTCTCGGGCTTCTACCACAAGCTCTACGAGAACAAGACCAATTCGGTCGAGAGGGACATCACCCGCCTCAGCAAGGTCCTGGACCGACACAACTTTTTCGACTGCGAAACCATCCTGGAACTGACGCACCCGGCCAGCAAACGCAAGGTCCTGCTGATCCAGTCGGAGATGGATGTCGTTTGCGACGGCTCGGACGGTGACCGCATGCCGACCCTGGATGAGTACATCTACCTGTCGAGCTACTACCAGCCCTTCACCAGCTACACCTGGACGAAAACGACCAAGACACCGAATCCGCTCTTGGCGAATTGGGAGGACCAATTGAAGCGAGCCAAGGATCAACTTTCAGCCAAGGGTCTGTCGACGGAGCGCAGCCGCGAGCTGAAAGCCCGGATCAGTCAGCTCGAGATTGAGGTCCGGGAGCTGAAGTTGCGCAGCAGTTTGATCGCGGAAAAGGACCCGTTCATCGTGCTGTCGCTGCTGTTCCGGCCGTATATCGGGCAGAACAAGTTCACTCCGCAGATCGGGGACTATGCCGTGGTGGTCCACGAAGGGAAGATGTACCCGGCCATCTGCGGCGATAACGGGCCGACTTCGAAGATGGGCGAAGCGTCGCTGTTCATGGCCAAGGCCATCAACCCGAAGTCCACGCCCTACCGTCGCCCGGAAAGTGACCTGAAGGTGACGTATCTGGTTTTCCCGGGCACTGCGGAAAAACCGAACACGGCGCCCAATCTCGATCACTGGCATGACCGCTGCACCGCCTTCCTGAAGGACATCGGCGCCCCTGGTTCCGGCCACGAACTGCACCGCTGGGAAGATCCGTTCAAGAAGCCCGAGCCGTATGTTGAAGTGGGTCCGCCAAAACCGGGTACGCCAGGAACGGATGTGCTCGCGCCCCCGGCACTCGGCCCCGTGGTCGCCCCCATGGGCGGCGCGGCTTCAAAGGATGCTCCAGCCGCCAAATCACCTGCGGCATCGAAATCGGGTTCTTGAGGACGCAGGGTTTGGCAAGTGGACGATGCCAGAAGTACGGAGCGGCTGATACAGGTGGGTGCGATGGGACGTTTGTCGGTTAAGATGAATGTTTTTCGCGCCATCGTGGCCGTTGGGCTTTTGAGCGGCGCATGCTCTGGCGCGGATTCGCCCCTGCGCCTGGCGGTGGGGAAGAGCCTCACGTATCTGACGGATGGCGGCCGCGAGTGGATGGAGGATCGCAACTGCGTTTCCTGCCACCACACGCCGATGACGATCTGGAGCCTGCATCATGCCAAGCAGAACGGGTTCACGGTGGATGAAGAGACGTTGGCCAAGGTGATGGCCTGGTCGCTTGATCCGAAGCTGCGATTGATGCCGAGGCCGCCTGAGAAGAAAGTGGCGCCCGAGCCTGAGGCAAAGGGCGAGAAACCGGAAGCAGCCGATCCGGGGGCCGACAATCCGCCGTTCGATGCCACCTATTTTATCCTGGCGACGGATCGCGTTGAGCCGTCGTTTGTACCGGCGCCAACGCGGGCGATTTTGGTGCGCAAGCTTCTCGACAAGCAGGAGGCGGACGGCTCCTGGCTTTCCTACGTGGCGCATCCGCCGATGCTGGATCGCGGGGAAACGACGACGCTGAATGTGTTGCTGGCGTTGCTGGGGAAGGACGGCAAGTGTGAACCCACGGACCCGGACTGGAATGGCCGCAAGACGCAGGCGCTTGAGTTCCTGGCGAAGTCGAAGCCCAGTGATGAACTGCAACCGAAGCTCTGGCGGCTTCTGCTGCGCAAGTATCTGGGTCCCACGGCGAATCTCCCGGGAACCCAGGCAGAGGAGGTCAAAGTGATCCTCGGGCAGCAACACGCCGACGGCGGTTGGGGGCAGACGCCGGCGCTGCCGAGTGATGCCTTCGCGACTGGCCAAGTGCTCTACTTGCTGACGGCGGCCGACTGCCAGATCAGCCCGGAGACGCGAACCAAGGCGATCGGGTTTCTGTTGAAGAATCAACAGGCCGATGGCTCCTGGCTGATGGCATCGCGCGCCCGGCTGCTGCCGAAGCCGAGCGCCGGCGCCGGGAACCTGGACATGATTCGCTATGCCGGCACGGCCTGGGCGGCGATGGGATTGATATCAATCGCGGGAAAATAAGGTTTAAACCGCTGTGAATCAATCACTTGCTTTCATTCGCCTCACACTCATTTTCCTGATTGGCGCCATGGGGGCACGCGCTGACGACTGGCCGCAGTTTCGTGGGGCAAATCGGGATGCGATCTGGAAGGAAACGGGCATCCTGACGACATTTCCGGCGGCAGGATTGAAGGTCGCGTGGCGGGCGCCGGTGGGTTACGGGCTATCGAGTCCGGTGATCGCCCAGGGCCGGGTTTTCCTCTCGGATGCCGAACTGCAGAAGCCGAAGGGGCGGGAACGCCTGCATTGTTTCGATGAGAAGACAGGCAAGGCATTGTGGACTCATGCCCATGAGGTGACCTATCCGACCTGGGCCTTCGATCCGAGCCAGAAGGCCGGCCCAAACTCGACGCCGATCGTGCAGGACGGCAAGGTCTGGTCGCTTGGGATGATGGGCGATTTGTTCTGCCTGGACGCGGTCCAGGGGACCGAGGTGTGGCACAAGAATCTGATGCAGGATTATGGGATGAAGGAGTTCTCAGGCACGACGCCGTGCCCCTTGATCGACGGCAATCGGCTGATCCTGACCATCGGCTGCAAGCCGGACGTTAGCGTGTTGGCGCTCGACAAAGCCACCGGCAAGGAAATCTGGCGGGCGCTGGGTGATCCAGTCACTTACAGCTCGCCGATCATCATCGAGGCAGGCGGCCAGCGGCAACTGATCACCTGGACGCCTAAGGCGGTGACGTCGCTCGATCCCGTGACCGGCAAGACTTGGTGGCGGGAGGAATTGAACACCACCGGCGATTACGGCGTGGCCACGCCCGTGCACCACGGAGATCTGCTGCTGATCAGCGGCCTGATGTTTCAACTCGATGCCACCAAGCCCGCCGCGACGGTCCTGTGGCCGTCGATCAAACCCATGGCGAAGCGGATTTTCAGCCACACCTCCATGCCCATCATCCTAGGCGACCACGTCTACGCCGGCAAAATGTCCGGCCAACTCGTCTGCGTCGAGGCCCGCACCGGCAAAGTGATCTGGGAGACCGATAAAGTGACCAGCAAGGGGCAGGGGGCAGCCATCCACCTGACCCCGAACGGCGATACGGTCCTGCTTTTCACCGACCAAGGCAACCTGATCCGCGCCAAACTGACCCCCAAGGGCTACGAGGAACTCAGCCGCGTCCCGGTGATCAAACCGACCTACGCCTTCGCCGGCCGAATGCTCGTCTGGCCACCGCCGGCGTATGCGAACGGCCACGTGTTTGCCCGGAACGAGGAGGAACTGGTCTGCGCGTCATTGGCGGCGCCGTAGGCTGCAGGACGGTGTCCGGTGGCGTGGCGGGATTTGAATTTTGCAAAGGAATGGGTGGCAAAGGAATCGGACTCAGGTGGAAGTGGTTGGGAGCAGAGGAAGGCGAAGGACGGCAGTAGATTGTCGGAGACCGCTGGTCTGTCTGAGGGGCTTTGGAGGGAGGCCACGCTGGCCAATTGAGGAGACTGGAGTTGAGGGAAGCGCAGCCAATGAAGGTTTCGAGGCTCAAGTGGTAGGCCCTGCCTAGGCGTTTGATAACTACATACAATGTATGTAATGTAAAATAGAATGGCGTTAGAATGGGGAAACTATAGGGGTTGCGTCCCTGGGCGCCGGGGTCGTCATTTCAGGCAGCCTGTCACGGCCTCTGTGCCGCTGGCGGGCTTTTTGTTGCCCCACCCATGAAATCCCTCGATTTGCTGAAGCCGCTGATTCCCTTTTTGATCTTGGTGGTGGCGCTGCCGCTGCTGGGATTAATCCTTCGCGCGGTCTGGTTGATGCTGCGCGGCGGGCCGGCGGATGAGGCTGTGGCGTACCGGAAAGTTGGCGGGATTTTGACGGCGGCGGAACGGTCGTTTTTTGGGGTGCTGAAGAGTGTGAGTCCGGAGAGTTACCAGATTGGTTTCAAGGTCCGGCTCGCGGATATCATCGCCCCGGTGAACGGCTTGTCGAAGTCACGCCGACAAGGGGCGCTCAATCGGATCCAATCCAAGCATGTCGATTTCCTGATCTGCCGGTCGGATGATTTGTCCCCTCTCCTGGTCATCGAACTCGATGACGCGAGTCATCGCCGGCAGGATCAGAGTGATCGGGATAAGGTCAAGGATGCGGCCTTGAAGTCCGCCGGCATTCCGATTTTGCGGGTGGATTGTCGGCGCGGGTATAACCCGAAGGAGTTGCGGGAAAGTGTTTTGGGGATGATTGGGGGGTGAGACCAGCAACAAAAGCGTTAGGAAAGGGCTTGCGATGGAATGGGGGGAGCCTATTCCTTCCTTGCTGACTCTTTGAGCCTTTTGGCCCCGTCTAGTTGCTTCTTGCCTTCCAGACAACAAACGCCCTAGTGTTGTAAAGCCCAGGGCGTTTGTCTGTCCAACCACCTCATTTATGACCGCGAAGAAAAACTGTTTC
>JAXMIV010000741.1:0-5773 GCA_034377045.1 Prosthecobacter sp.
GCCTGGCTGATGGCGCAGCCCTGACCGATGAATTTGATGTCCTCGATCTGGCCATCGCCGCCGAATTTGACCCACAGGTCGATCTCATCGCCGCAGGTGGGATTATCGCCATGAACGTGGACCGCGTCCGGCCCCAGCTCACCATGGTTGCGGGGACTCTTGGAGTGATCCAGAATCACCTGCTGATAAAGATCGCGCATGTCTTCGGAAAGAGCCATTAGCTGAAAAAACTCACCGCCTCCGTCAGAATGTCAATCATGCGGTCAATCTCCGCATGGGTGTTGTAAAAGTAAAAGCTGGCGCGAGTGGTGCCCGGCACGCGGAAACGTTTCATCAGCGGTTGCGTGCAGTGATGACCGCCGCGCATGGCCAAGCCGTGACTGTTGGCAAACTCCACCAAATCATGCGGATGCGCGCAATCGAGTGTGAACGCCACCAGCGCGCCACGCGGCCCCTCAGGCGGCCCCATGATGCGCAGGCCCGGCAGTGTGACGAGACGTTTCAATGCATAACTGGTTAGGTCAGCATCATAGGCCTCGATGGCCGCCATGCCGATGCCTTCCAGATAATCCACCGCCGCGCCCAGGCCGATGGCGCCGGCGATATGCGGCGTGCCCGCCTCGAAGCGGTGCGGCGGTTGTTTGTACGTGCTGCTTTCCAGGCTCACGGAGACGATCATTTCGCCGCCGCCATGCCACGGCTGCATCTGCTCCAAAAGCGCCATGCGTCCGTAAAGAGCGCCGATGCCTGTGGGGGCGCACATCTTGTGGCCGGAAAGCGTGTAAAAGTCACAGCCGAGATCCACCACGTTCACCGGCAGATGGCCCGCCGCCTGCGCGCCATCGACCAGCGTGACTGCACCGACAGCACGAGCTTTGGCGCAAAGGTCTTTGACGGGATTGATGGTGCCGAGAGAGTTCGACACGTGCACGAAGGCGAAGATTTTCACCTGCTCCGTGAGCAGTGAGTCGAGCGACTCAAGATCGAGCGTGCCGTCATCGAGCACGGGGATGTGCTTGAGCGTGGCCCCGCTGCGTTGCGCCGCCAATTGCCAGGGCACGAGATTGCTGTGATGCTCCATGCCCGTCAGCAGGATGACATCACCCGGCTTCAGGAACTGGGCGGCCCACACCTGCGCCACGAGGTTGATGGCCTCCGTGGTGCCGCGCGTGAAAATGATCTCATCTTCATTCGCCGCACCGATGAAACGGGCGACCTTCACCCGCGCCTCCTCAAAGGCCACGGTGGCGCGCATGCTCAGCTCATGCAGGCCGCGATGCACGTTGGCATTGTCGTGCGTGTAGTAGTGCGTCAACCGATCGATCACCGCGCGCGGCTTTTGGCTGCTGGCAGCATTGTCGAAGTAAATCAGCGGCTGCCCATGCGTCTCCTCGTCGAGAATGGGGAATTCGGCGCGCAGTTGGGACCAGTTCATGGGGCACGGTTCGGTTACCATGCCCCAGGCCGCCTGTAAAGGGTGGCGCCAAACTCCGGCAGGTCATTTCACCGCCGCCCGCGCCGCCTTGACCACCTCGCTGGCGAGGGCCTCGGAGCCTTTGGGAGTGAAGTGAACGTTGGCAGGCTGAAGCTGGATCTCGGCGAGCTGAGGCTTCGCAAACGCATACAGATCATTCACCGTGATGCCGTTGTCCTTCATCACCCGCAGGGCCGCCTCGTTGTAGCGAATGGCGTCGGCATTGTTGCGATAGACCTTCATGGCGCCTTCAGGGACGGGCGTGGTGGTGGCAAAGATGAGCTTGGCGCCCGTGGCCTTCAGTTTGGCGACGATTTCACGGAGGTTTTTCTCATAGACGTCCACAGTCGCCTGGGGTGGGTCCGTGGCCAGCTCGGAGGTGGCGCCTTTCGGATCGCCGGGTTTCACGTGTTTGAGATCGTGCAGGCCCCAATTGAAGTGAATGACGTCCCATTTGCCGCCGTCGATCTGCAACCAGCGGTCGATATTCGCGACACCGGATGTGGTGCCGCTGCAGTTTTCCGGCCGTTCGCCACGCATCGGCCGCAGCACGGTCATCTCATCGGCGAGCATCTTTTGCACAATCGGGGTATAGCCGATGGAAATGGAATCGCCGAGGATCAGCAGGCGCTTCTTGGCCGGGGCATCGGCGGCGGAACAAACGGCGGCACCGGCAACGAGGAAGGCCGACAGCAGGAGGAAACGAGAGCGATTCATAGCGCTGGAGAACGACGGCGGCAGGAAAGATGTTGCAGAAACCGCAGTAATGAATGGCATGATTCCACGCTGCCTCCTCCTTTGCCTGATCACGGCCTCGCTGCACGCCGGCGACAACGAACCGCCCGCGGGCTATGCCGCCCTCTTCAACGGCAAAGACCTCACCGGCTGGAAGATTCCAAAAGGCGACAACGGCCACTGGAAGGTGATCGATGGCGTGATTGATTACGATGCCCGCAGCGAGTCCAAGGAAGACCGGAGCCTGTGGACCGACAAGGAGTACACTGACTACCAATTGATCGTCGACTGGCGCATCAAAGAGACTCCTTACATCAACCCGCGCATGGCGTATGTGCTGCCGGACGGCTCCGATGCGCGCGACATAGCCGGCAAGCCACTGCAACTGAACTTACCGGATTCAGACTCGGGCATTCTGCTCTGTGGCACCGCGAAGTACCAACTCAACATCTGGTGCTGGCCCATTGGGTCCGGCGAAATGTATGGCGTGCGGCGCGATGCCAAAATGCCAGCCGAGGTACGCGCCGCCGTCACGCCGCGCACTCAGGCGGACAATCCGGTGGGTCAGTGGAACCGTTTTGAAATCACGCACCAGAAAGGCACCATCACAGTGATCCTCAACGGCAAGACCGTTCTCCCCGGCGCCACCATCCCTGATCTCCCCAAGCTCGGAGCCATCGGCCTCCAGCATCACGGCGGTGAGAAGGACGGCAAATGGAACAGCCCGCCGGCGCTGCTGCAGTTCAAAAACATATTCATCAAGGAGCTTTAGCCCCCGCCGGTTGCGGCGCGAGAATCCAGGCCAGCAGATCCGCCACCTCCTGCGGTGTCAGCACGGCTTCCATGCCGGGCGGCATGAGGGAGATCTGCAGCGTCTTCATCTCCTTGATGTCCGCGCGCGCAACTACCTGCTCAATGCCGCCGGGTGTCTCCGCGGCCAGCAAGCCCAGCAGGATGAGGCCATCCTTGCGGGTGATCTGGGTCGCCGCATTGCGGAGTTCGACGGCGCGATTCGGATCAAAGATCGCTTCGATCAATTGCTCGCGAGGCTTCATGGCGACCGTTGCGAGATCAGGCCCCACCTCCACACCCTGGCCATGGGACTTATGGCAAGCGATGCAGGCCTTTTGAAACGCCGCCGCGCCATGCGTGGCGTCCGGCTTGAGTCTCGCCACTTCCGCATTGTAACGCGCGACGACCTTCTCACGATCGGGATTGCTGTTGGTGAAAACTGGCACCTTGGCCACCGCCGTTGCGGGACGCTGGGTCGCTTGATCACGCAGCAATGCGACTTCCTGGGTTGATAATAGATTATCAGTCTTCGCGCCCGTGGTGACCAGAGCCGAACCGCGCACCTGCGGATAAAATGGCTTCAGTAATGCCGCCGTCTCCTCAGCTTTCATTCCACCGAGCAGGCTCGCTGTAAACGCCGCCTGCACGCGCACCGGCAGAGCGGTGTCTTTGGCTTTCGCCAACTGCACAATCTTGGGTGTGACCGCTTTGGCATTCCGCTCCATCAAAAGACGCTGCGCCGTGTCGCGCATCCAACCGTTGGAAGATTTGAGAGCCTCCACTAGAGCGTCATCACTGGCCTCTGCCAGGCTCGCGGGTTTGGCTTCAGGTGCTGACTCAGGGCGGATCCTATAAATACGGCCCCTATCCTCACCCGCCCGCACATCCATGTTCCTGGCGATCTCCGCCGGGATCCATTCCGGATGTTCGAGCACCAGACGATACACGTCCACGACATAGAGCGCCCCGTCAGGCCCGGTCCGCGCCATCGTGGGGCGGAACCAGTTGTCCTTGCTGGCGATGAATTCGCTGCCTTCGTCGCCAGGATGGCGATGGCTGGTAATCGTCGCACCGCTGTAATCCAGCACCTCACGATGCACGAGATTGTTCGAGGGCTCGCAGACAAAGAGCACATTTTCACCATCCTTGCCTAACAAGGTATCACGATACGGCATGGGTGAACAACCGGAGGTAAGGGTGTTGGTGGCGTTGGCCCAGTTGAAGCGCCGCATCGGCGGGCTGATCGGAAACACCTGCTTGTCGGCATTCATCACTTCCCGCGTGGCTTTCGCCACGACCTTGGGATGCTCCTCCAGATAACGCAGCGGCAGCCAATAGTGCCAGCCCCACATGCTGTTGTTGTTTCCGAACCAGTTGCCGAAGTCGTCGCGCCACTTGCCGTATTGCGAACGCCCGCCTTCCAATTGAAACTCGCCCGTCTGGGGATCGAAGCGGAAGTCATTGGTGGCCAGCACGACCTTCTTCCCCGTCTTGACACAGGTGATCTCGCCGCCGCTGTCGCCATTCGCCCCGTAAAACCAACCGTCCAGACCCCAGGCGAAACCATTGACCAGATGCTGCGGATTGCCCGCCACGAAGCCCGTGAACCAAACCTCTTGTTTGTCGCAGCGGCCATCGCCATCCGTGTCTTCGGCATAAAGGATGTTGGGGATGCTGGCGATAAAGACGCCATTTTCCCACGGCGCGAGTCCGGTGGGATGGGTCAGTCCATCGAGGAAGAGCGTGGACTTCTCATAGACGCCGTCGCCATCCGCATCTTCGAGAATCTTGATCCGGCCCGTTTGTAGATCCGACACCTTCCCCTGCCCCACTTTTCCATCCTTGGTCGTCTCGCCCTCGGCAAAAGGATAATCCCCCATCTCAACTACCCAGAGGCGGCCACGGGCATCCCAATCGATGAACACCGGATCTTGCACCTGCGGCTCATGCGCGATCAGCTTCGCGGTATAACCAGGTTTTAGATTCAGTTCGTTGAGCGATTCCTCGGGCGACTTCGGCGCCGGCCCGGGCACCTTCCGCAGTTCTTCATACGGGATGCGCCGCACCTGATCCGGCAACGCATTGGTGTCTTCATTCTGCACCCACATGGCGCCGTGCTTGAACCACACGCCGTTGTCGGTGCCGTCGGCGCGGACGATCAGCGGAATGCTGTTGGCATCACCCGCTTTGCCTTCGCGCATGACCTGCGTCCAGCCCACTTCCCATTGCACGTTTTTCTTCTCCACGGGATTGTAGAGATAGACACCATACTCGCGCGCATTCGAAACCACCAGGTCATCGTGACCGTCGCTATTCAGATCCACGAATCGCGCGCCACCGCCTTTGGCGATTGCGGGCAATGGAGTATCGGGCAGTTTGCGCGCGGGCTGCGCATGACGGCTTCGATCAACCTTCGCGATTCTCTCCGCCGCCTCGGCGAAATTGAGGAACTTCACGCGCTTGCCATACCGTGATTCCGCATGGTCGATCAGCGCCACCAATTGCGCACTGGTGCTCCAACCGTGCGGATGAAAGACAAGCGTGAAGGTGCCCTGCTTGAGCACGGTCGCATCGAGCGCCGCCTTCCAGTCTTCGAGCATTTGGGGATTGGCTTTGTCGAGCACATTGTAGGCCTCCCAATCGCTGGGGACCACGCACGGAAACTCCCAGCCGGCGTCGCCAATGGCATAAGGATACGGGTAATTTTCGATGTAGGTGCCGAAGTTGCGCAGCGATTTCTGTTTGTGCGGGACATCGCTCTTGATGCCGGGG
>JAXMIV010000742.1:0-4861 GCA_034377045.1 Prosthecobacter sp.
CTCCACGCGGCGTCGCTCCATCAGGGTTGCCCCCATTGTGAAAGATTCTCGACTGCTGCCACCCGTAGGTGTCTGGACCGTGTCTCAGTTCCAGTGTGGCTGGTCGTCCTCTAAGACCAGCTACCCGTCGTAGCCTTGGTGAGCCATTACCTCACCAACTAGCTGATAGGCCGCGGACCAATCGGGAAGTGGCAGGCCTTGCGGTCCCCACCTTTAGTCTTTCGACCACATGCGGTATTAATCCAAGTTTCCCTGGGCTATCCCCCGCTTCCCGGAATGTATCCACGTGTTACGCACCCGTTCGCCACTAAACATCACTTGTATTGCTACTCATAATGTTCCGTTCGACTTGCATGTCTTATCCACGCCGCCAGCGTTCGTTCTGAGCCAGAATCAAACTCTCCAAAAATTGTGCTGACCTATTTTTGCAAATAGTCAGCTAAATTGACCTTATAATTACTTATAAGCTGCGCACAACTTTCGTGCGCAGCGCACAATTTAGCCTTTGTTTTTTTAGCGATCAAACTTCGGTTTTCACCTCGTCTGACTCGCTGTTGTTGTTTTCTAAAAGATCGTTTCTGAGGCCAGTTTCACGAGCCGCTTTTGGCTTCTCGTTGCGCTTTTCTCAGCCGCTCCTTTTCGGTGGCGGACGAGCAGATTACAGGACCCCGGGGGATGCGCAAGACCTTTTTGAATAGTTTTTGAAGTTTTTTAAAACTTTGGGCCTCCCGGGGGCCGGAAACCCGCCAAAACCCCCCTTTTTCCCTGGGTTTGCCCACTTTTGGGGTTCCGCCCCAGAACGGCCTCCAGGGGCGGTTTTTCGCGTCCTTTCCGCCGCTTCCATGGCGCGGTACTTTTAGTTAGTCCAGCCTAACAAATGCCTAACCTTCATTGCGGCGCCGACGCCCGGTTCCGCTGCACCCAACGCCAGACCAGCCAGCCAGCCAGATTAACCACACCCATCGCGGCCAGCAACTGCACCAGCGTCTGCGCCAGGCTGCCCTTGCCCAAGCCGCTGCCCACAAGGCTAAAGGCGGCATTCAGCGGCAGGTAGCCGAGCAGCGTCCCCGCGAGGAATACCCGGTGGCGCACGTGGGTGACGCCTAACATGACGTTTAGAACCATGCCCGGCAGCATCAACTGCCGCACCCAAAAGACGCGCATCAGCGAGGGTTGCCGCAGCAGATCCGCCAGCCAGGGCCACCGCTGGGCTCGCGCCAGGAAGGCCCGGCGGGCGCCGTGCCGCGCCATCAAAAAGGCGCCATAGGAACCCGTCGTGGAGCCCAGGAGCGACAAAACCAGCCCTTCCCCAAAGCCGAAGACCAATCCCGCCACCGCACACAGCGGCAGGCGCGGCACCCCGATGCAGACCGCGCCGGCACAGGCCAGGACAAACCAGGCGTGCGCCGCCCCGCCCAGGGTACGTACGTAGTCTTTCCAGGTCTGGACGTTCGTGATCCAGGCCTTCAAGGGCGTGAAATGCGCCGCCGCCATGAACAGCGCCACGCCCAGCGCCAGGATCAGCACCCGGCGGTTGTCCTTCTGCCGGGAACGGCTGGCTTGGCTCTCCAGGCTGTTTTCCTCGGTCGTTCCAGTTCCCGGGAGGGGGGAAGTTGAAGGCAGGGGCTCCTGGGGATCGGTCATCGCGGCCAATCAGCCCCGCCTTGGGGGATTCTCAACCCGGTACTTGGTACTTTAAGGGGCGGCAGACTTCCCCAGCTTCCGCTTCAGCCTCTTTAATAGGTCCGGGTTGTTCTCCAGTTCCTCCATGAGGAGGGTCAGAACTTCCAAAGTCTGCCGGCTAATGTGGTGCTCCATGCCTTCGACATCCCCATGCAGCGTTTCGGCGTCCAGGCCGAAATTCGCCAGCAGACGGGTCAGCACCTCATGGCGCCGGGCGATCTCGCGGCCGATCTTGCGCCCCGCGTCGGTCAGCACCACGCCACGGTAGCGCTCATAGACCAGGTAGCCCTCGGCATCCAGCTTCTGCACCATGTTGGTCACGCTCGCCTGGGAGATGCCCAGGTTCTGGGCAATGTCGACGACACGGGCATAGCCCTTGGACTCGATCAGATTATGGATCTGCTCCAGGTAATCTTCGATCGCGGGGGAATGAACGTGGGCGGTGGGTTCCTGGCGCTTGGCAGGCATCCCGGAAGAGATAGCAGGCCCGAGGCATTCCCGAAACGGATTTCTTGTAGTCCAGGCCATAAAAATTAGTCTGGACTAACTTTCTGCTTGCGATATGGCGTCCACTCACAATCTTAGCCCAGCCTAAATTTGATCAGCCAGCCTATACCTATGACGATTCCCCGCTCCCTTTTTTCATGCCTCCCCGGACTCAGCTTGGCGTTGTTCGCCGCCCTGGCCGGTTCCGCCGCCGCCCAGGACAAATCCGCCCCTGCGCCGATTCAGGACAAGACGCAATATCATCTCTTCAATCCCACGCCGGTCGCACTGATGCGGGAGATGAGCACGGACCGCCCAGACACCACCGAGTCCCCCTACACGGTGGATGCCGGGCATTTCCAGGTGGAGATGAGCTTCTTCGATTACGAGCGCTCTTTCGACTCCGGCATGCGCACCGAGGCCTGGTCCTTTGGCCAGATGAACCTCAAGGCCGGTCTTTTTGACAACACCGATCTCCAGCTTATTTTCGATGCCTACGACACGGTGCGCACCACGGGCCAGGGCATAACCACAAGTTTGTCTGGATTCACCGACATCACCGTGCGGTTGAAAACGAATCTCTGGGGCAATGAAAGCGGCACCACCGCCCTGGCCTTGATGCCCTATGTCGGCATTCCCACCCGGGCGAATCTTGGCAGCGATCGCTGGGCCGGCGGGTTGATCGTGCCCCTCGGCGTCAAACTCACGGACCGTCTCTCCTTGGGCCTGATGATCGAGGCGGACCTGGTTCCCGATGCGAACACCAGCGGTTACGACCTCGCGTGGGTTCATACCGCCACCTTGGGCGTCGAACTTACCAAGCAGCTCGGCGCGTATGTGGAGCTTGTCGGCATCGCCGACGCCGGCGGCGGTCCTTACCAGGCTCTCTTTGATGCTGGCCTGACCTTCGGCATCACCGACAATCTCGTCTTTGATGCCGGCATCCGCGTCGGCTTAAACAACGACACACCGGAATTCGGCACCTTCACGGGCATGAGCTTCCGATTCTAAAGCGCCAGTTCCGCCTTCCCCTTTATGAAAAAACATCTCTTCCTCCTGGCACTGCTGACGCTAGCCCTCCCCGCTTGCAGTCCCCAAAAACCCGCGGCCAGCGGCGGCCCCAAGCGCATCCTCACCACCTTCACCATCATTGAAGACATGGCGCAAAAGGTCGCCGGCACGGCGGCCATCGTCGATTGCATCACCAAACCCGGCGCGGAGATTCACGATTACGAACCGACCCCGCTTGACCTCGTCAAGGCTCAGCATGCCGATCTGGTACTCTGGAATGGCCTGGGCCTGGAGCGCTGGTTTGAGCGGTTCCTGCAACAAGTGAAGGACGCGCCCAGTGCCGTGGTCACGGAAGGCATCGAGCCCATGGGCATCGTCGAAGGACCCTATACCGGCAAGCCGAATCCACACTCCTGGATGTCACCGGCCAATGCGATCATCTATGTGGAAAACATTCGCAAGGCCCTGGTGAAACTCGATCCTCCCAACGCGGCCATCTACGAAGCCAACGCCGCCGCTTACATCAAGGAGCTGCGCGCCATCGACGAGCCGGTGCGGAAAAAGCTGGAGACCATTCCTGCCGAGCAACGTTGGCTCGTAAGCTGCGAGGGAGCCTTTTCGTACCTGATTCGCAATTACGGCATGAAGGAACTTTATCTCTGGCCGGTGAATGCTGATCAGGAAGGCACGCCGCAACAGGTGCAGAAGGTCGTGGACACGGTGCGCGCCAACAAGATTCCGGTCGTGTTTTCCGAAAGTACCATCAGCGACAAGGCGATGCGCCAGGTGGCGAAGGAAACCGGCGCGCGCTACGGTGGCGTGCTGTATGTGGATTCGCTGACGGGCCCGGATGGTCCCGCGCCCACCTTTTTGAAATTGCTGCAATTCAATGCCGACACCATCGTGAAGGCCTTCGCACCCTGACCCGAACTATGCCTCCCGCTGATGCCCCGCTCTCCCTGGATGTGGCGAATGTCACCGTGGCCTACGCCAATGGCAATGTGGCCCTGCGCGACTCCTCCTTTCGAATTTCCGGTGGCACCATCTGCGCCCTGGTCGGCGTCAACGGCAGCGGCAAGAGCACCCTGTTCAAGGCGATCATGGGCTTTCTCAAGCCCGCCAAGGGGACCGTGCGCATCGGCGGCCGCACCGTCGATGAGGCGCGGCGCAGCAAGCTGATCGCCTATGTGCCGCAAAGCGAGGACGTCGATTGGACCTTCCCCGTCAGCGTCTGGGATGTGGTGATGATGGGCCGCTACGGCCACATGAACTTCATGCGCATCCCCCGCGCCGAGGATCGCCGCATCGCGATCGAAAGCCTGAAGCGCGTGAGCATGAGCGAGTTCAAGGATCGGCAGATTGGCGAGCTTTCCGGCGGGCAAAAGAAGCGGGTCTTCCTGGCGCGTGCACTAGCCCAGCGCGGCCGCCTCATCCTGCTCGACGAACCCTTCACCGGTGTCGATGTAAAGACCGAAGCCGCCATCATCGCCCTGCTGCGGGATCTGCGGAATGAAGGCCACATCATTCTCGTCTCCACGCACAACCTCGGCAGCGTTCCCGAATTCTGCGACCAGGTGGTGCTGGTCAACCGCACCGTCCTCGCCTTCGGTCCGACGGAGGAAGTGTTCACGGAAGAGAACCTCACCCAAGCCTTCGGCGGCGTCTTGCGGCAGTTCCACTT
>JAXMIV010000743.1:0-3048 GCA_034377045.1 Prosthecobacter sp.
TGGCGATCCAAGCCGCCACCTTTTCCAGATTCACCACGGCATTGTCCTTTTCCTTGGCGGGATCATAGGTGCCGAGAATCTCCAGGAAACGTCCTTCACGCTTGAAGCGCTTGTCTGCGGCGACGATACGATAGACTGGACGGCCTTTGGAGCCTTCTTGACGGAGACGAATTGCGACTGCCATGATTCAGAGTGGTTCGGGGAACTTGGGGGAGGCGGACAGTGACGGAGAAGCCTTGGAAATCAAGGGCTTTTTGCAGATTCTCCTGCCAATTCCCGCGGAAAACGAGGGTGATCCCCCTCGGATTCCAGGGTGACGATGGGGTTTACTCCGCGGCAGGCGCCGTTTCCACGGCTGCTGGCTTGGGGGCGGCGGCCTTGGCAGCAGCTTTCTTGGCCGGTGCCTTCTTCGCCACTTTCTTGGCGGCCTTGGGTTCAGATTTGGCGGTCGGCTTGCGACTGACACCAGCCTTCACGAGGGCCTTCTTGCGTGCCAGGTAAAGTTTACGGCGATTGCGTTTGACGATCTTGTTAAGTTGCTGGCCCATGGCTTCGATTGAGTGGTTGCGGTAAAAACGGGTCCGATAGTCCCACCATCCGCCGGGTAATCAAGGCGAAATCCTGAGTGACAGCGCCAAACCTCATCGGGATCACGATGCCACCGCCGCCGGTTCATGCATATTGTCCCGCGCATCACGGATCAGCGCCGCATACGCCACGGACGGCCGATCGCCGTAATGATCCTCCACCAGGCGCTCGCGGTTGTGAGCGTAGTCGAGGGAGAAAAGCCCGAAGCGGGGCGTGTAGGAGCCCCATTCGTAGTTGTCGAACAATGACCAGTGCAGGTAGCCAATCAGCGGCACGCCATCATTCACGATCCGCACCACCTCCTGGACGTGCATCTTCAGGAACTGGCTGCGCAACATGCGGTCCTTGCGAAACGAGGCCCGATTGTCCGGCTTGCGGCGCAGAGCCATGCCATTTTCCGCGATGAGTACCGGACGGCCATAGTCGCGGGCGTAGTAACTGCAAAAGAAACGCAGCCCGTCCGGCAAGACGCGCCAGTCCCACCACTTGCTGGTCACGACATTGGTGATCCAGGCGCGAAAGGTCCGGCTTTTGAATTCATGATCCGAAAACACCGGCAACCGAAACGCATGCGCGGCAAAGGGATCGTAGTAGTCGAGCCCGATGTAGTCTAACAAGCGATCGCGTGGTGACGCGTAGATGGCATCCAGCAAGGGCGTGAAGTGAGCGGGTTGAAACCAGCGCCAGCCGATGACGTCCGTCAAATGCTTGAATGCTGTGCCGATGGCGAACGCCAAGCCTTTGCGCAAAGGAATACGGGCCGCGCGGAAGGCGGCCTCGAACTCGTCAATCTTGCCGTGGATGTACTCCTTGATGCCGTTTCGCGGCGTTCCCCTTTCCCGCGCGGTCATGAGGTCCAGCAGAAACTTGTCGGACCAATACACGTCACTGCAATAGTTGTTAAACGTCACCATAGGCGCGCCCCATCCCTCCCGCTCATAGAGATCATGGAGGCGGTTGTAGGCCAGCACATGCGCGATGAGCAGTTGATTGTAGGCGCTCGTCATTGCATGCAGGCCACTGCCCACCGTCGCCGGAAATTGCCGGCCCGCATAAGTGTTAAGCACGAGCATGTTTGGCTCATTGATGGTGATGAAAAACTTCAGCGGCGCTTGCCCGTGCTCCGCCCTCAGGCATCGGTTCAAGTGACCGACAGCCCTTTCCACATACTGGGCAAACAAGGCGGGTGTCCGGGCATCGAGCCAGGGATCCGTGCCCAACCATGCAGGATGCACGAAGTGATGCAAAGTGACCACCGGCTCCATGCCCGCCGCGCGGCAGGCGGCCAGCATTCGAGCGTAGTGATCCAGGGCGGCGAAATTAAGAGGCGGCGGCTCTTCCAGTCTGGCCTCCGTGTGAACCGGCTGCACGCGGCTCCATTCGATGCCCATTCGGAAGGCGCTGAGCCCCATCTCCCGGCAGCGGGCAAAATCGGCTTCATACAAGGTCCAGAACTCCGCCGCCGGACCCGCTTCCGCCACATCTCCGCGCTGCTCCGCGGCAGCCCAGTTCGTCAGCGGTTCACCGGGGCCATTGTAGCCACCCTCCGATTGGTAGGCGGAAGTGGCCACGCCCCAAAGAAAAGACTGGGTTTCGGTCATCATGGCTTGAGGGCCGCGTCGGTCATGGCCTCCCGCGCCTCGGCGTTGAGTTGCAGCGGCGGCAGGTGGTCGTCCAAGAGGGTGTTGACGATGTCCTGGGCAGCCTGCGGACGCGCGAGCTTGCGGGTATTGGCGCGCATGGAGGCCAGCCGCGCCGGGTCGCTGAGCAGTTTGTCCACTTTATAGGCGATCGTCGTGAGATTATTGCAGCGAATGGCGATGCCTTCTTCCAGCAGGTGATCGCTGTTGCGTTCTTCCTGGCCTGGAATGGGCGAAAAGATCGCCATCGGCAATCCGCACACCAGCGCCTCCGCGGTGGTGAGGCCGCCCGGTTTGCCAATGAACAAATCGGAGAGTTGCATCAGATCGTGCATGCGGTCGGTATAACCAAGAATGCGGAATCTTGGATCGCCATTGACGATGGTGGTGATCTTCTCCTGCAGCTCGGCTCCGCGCCCGCAGGTGACGATGATTTGCGCCTCATGCTGAAGTTGCCGCAGGCGCGAAACCACATATTCCGCGGGTCCCACGCCAAACGTGCCGGCGCTCATCAACAGGATGGGTTTATCACGAACCAAGCCATGCTCACGGCAGAGCACATCACGATCCACCGTCCTGGCAAAGGCCGCATCCGTGGGGATTCCGGATACGGTGATGCGTTCACCGGGGAGCCCCAGCGCCTCCAGGTGCGCTTTGGTTTCATCGAGGGCCACAAAGTAGCGGTGAAAGACCCGTGAGAGCCACATCGCATGACAGTCGAAGTCGGTCACCACGATGGAAAGATGGGTGTCGACATCCCCCTCTTTGATCAGATGCGCCATGATCCCCGCCGGCATGAAGTGCGTGCACACGGTGATGT
>JAXMIV010000744.1:0-4843 GCA_034377045.1 Prosthecobacter sp.
CAGGGTTGTGCCAACTCTGGGCTGGGGGGACGGTATCCCGTTGGGATACAAATGCGAACCCACATCTGAAGATGTGGGCTATTGGCTTTCGCCTCGCTGAGGCTGCCCGGGCGGCAAGCGGACCGACTCGCCATCGGAATGGCGAGCTACGTGACAGGCTTGCTCAGTCCCCAGCAATGACGATCTCCGCGGCTTTGACTTCGTTGAGGCTGTTTTGTAGCAATTCGCGCTGCCACTCCATCAGCTCTTGTTCGCCATTGGGCTCGGCGATGACCTGCTCCAGGGTGGAGCGGGAGCCGATCAGGGAGGATTCGATGTCCAGGCCGGCGGCGATTTGGTCGCGCTGGGCACAGAGACGGTCGATCGTCTCGCGCTGCTGATCGGTGAGGCGGCCTTTGACTTTCTTTTGGCGCTGGGGCCAGTTCGCCTGGCCGGCGCGGAAGACGAGAGGCACGAGGGTTTCGAATTCCTTCTTCCAACGCGGGCGCCAGCCGCCGGGTGGGATCAGGACGCCGCCGGCTTCAAAGATTTCGGCATAGGCGACCATCTGCTTGTTCGACATGATGCGGTAACAGGGGATGTCCCGTTCATGGGCGATGCCTTCGCGCCAGTCCCACATGGCTTTCAAAATGGCCAGGCCTTTGGAGTGAAGGCGACCAGAACCCTGCACCCGCCATGGATCTTCCCGGGGTTCCTTGGAACGCGCGGCGACATCTTGCTGAAGGGCGGCACAGCTCTGCTCAAACCACGCCAACCGGCCCTTTTCCCGCAATGAAGCGGTTAGTTTGTCCGCCAAGGGGATCAGGTAACGGACGTCATCGACCGCATAGGCCAGCATCACCGACGGCAGCGGACGGCGGCTCCAGTCCGCCTTTTGCGAGGCTTTGGAAAGCTGCACACCAAAGTGGGCATGAATCAGCGCGGCCAGGCCGAACTGCCGGCTGCCCGATAACCGCGCGGCGATCTGCGTGTCCCGCACGGCGCGCGGACTCCAATCATAGGTCCGCCGCAACATGGTCAGATCGTAGTCAGCACCGTGGAACCACAATTCATAACGATCCAACAACGCCAGCAAACCGGACACATCTTCAATGGCCAGGGGATCCACCAGCGCGAACCGCCCCGCGAAAGCTACCTGCAAGAGGCAAAGTTTTTCGTGGTAGTGGTGCAGGCTGTCGGCCTCCGTATCCAGGCAGCAACGCGTCTCTCCCGTGACCTCCATGTGGGTCTGCGTGGCATCGATCCAGCGGGCGAGGTGCTCGGCGGTGTCAATGAACTCGTAATCACTCGCAGCCGTGATCGCTGCATTCACAATGGGACTGTCGCTCATTTCAGTCCGGCGAGTAGAATCTCAGCGTTATTCCCCGTGCGCTGAATGTTGCGGATGAGCATCTCCAGGGCCTCAGCGGCCGGCACCTGGGCGAGTTGCTTGCGAATCATCGACACCCGTTTGAACTCGTCCGGATGATAGAGCAGATCATCACGCCGGGTGCCCGATTTCAGCACGTGAATGGCGGGGAAGATCCGGCGCTCCGCGATTTCCCGGTCCAGCGTGGCCTCCATGTTGCCAGTGCCCTTGAACTCTTCAAAAATGAGCTCGTCCATGCGGCTCTCCGTCTCGATCAGGGCGGAGGCGATGATGGTCAGGCTGCCACCTTCCTCAACATTGCGCGCCGCTCCAAAAAACTTCTTGGGTTTCATCATGGCTTTCGCGTCCATGCCTCCTGACATCGTCCGGCCTTTGCCTCCCGTCAACGCGTTGTAACCACGCGCGAGGCGGGTCAGGCTGTCGAGCAGAATCACCACGTCCTTGCCCATCTCCACCAGGCGGCAGGCGCGTTCCCGCACCAGTTCCGCGAGTTGGGTGTGGCGCTTCGGGCTTTCGTCAAAGGTGGAGCTGTAAATCTCGCAGCCGTCGACGGATTCCTCAAAATCAGTGACTTCCTCAGGGCGCTCGTCCAGCAGCAGGATGATGAGGGTGATTTCCTTGTGATTTTGCACAATGGACTTGGCGATGTCCTTCAACAGCATCGTCTTGCCGGAACGCGGCGAGGCATTGATCAGGCCGCGCTGGCCTTTTCCCAGGGGCGCCACCAGATCCATGATGCGGGCACTCAGCGAGCAGGGCTTCGGAGTTTCCAAGATGATCCGCTGATTCGGAAACATCGCGGTGAGCTTGTCAAAGTGGGTGGGGGGTTGCCATTGCTCGATGGGCACGCCGTCCGCTTCCGTGATTCGATCGATCGCCAGGTACTTGTCCTTGTCCCGCGGCGCCTTGGCGTAGCCGGCGATCTTCTGGCCGGAGCGCAGTTGAAACTTCCGCACCAGGAACAGCGGGATGAAAATGTCCTCAGGCAGCGGCGCAAAGCTGTATTTGGCGTAACGGATCAACCCGAAGTTCTCGATGCCGATCTCCATGATGCCCTCGACGCGGATGCGGGTCTTGTGGTCACCCAGCCAGGACAGCAGATCGTAGACCAACTGATGTTTGGACCGGCTGGCGTTGGTTTTGAAACCCACGCTATCCGCCAATTCCTGGAGTTCCGCCGGTGACATCGCCTGAAGATCATTAACGAACACCTCCTGGGGGAACGGCGGCTGAGCCTGATCCTGAGCCGGTGTGGCTTTCACCGCAGTGGGTTCCGTGGAAGACGCCTCGCCTTCTGATGAAGGGGCGGCGGCTTCACCGGCGGTGGAAGGTTGACCCGGAAGGTCAGCAGGCGCCCCCTCGGCGGGTGCGACGGGAAATGCCGTCGCGGGCATGGGGGCATCATGTGCGAGGACCTCGGTGGCGGTCTCTGGAGTAGTGGATGGATTCATTCTGACCAGTGCTGTCTTGCCAGCGTCAGCACCTGGAGGTCGAGAGCCGCCGGGTCACCATCATTCCAGATGACCACGTCCGCTCTTTCAACTTTGGCTTCGATGGGCCATTGAGCCCTCAACATCTGTTCGATTATTGATTCGTCGAGACCTCGACGCTCCATCAACCGCCTCACTTGCACCGTCTGGCTGGCTGCCACCACGATGACCAAGTCCGCTGAAACTGTACTGCCAATCTCATAGTGCAGTGGCACCTCCGCAAGGAAAAGATTGCTGGGAGTGTCCATACGGGCCCGGTTACGGGCAGCCTCCAGGGCTTGCAGGACGCCCGGATGGAGGATTTCTTCCAGCCGGCGGCGCGCCCCGGCGTCTGCAAAGATCTTCCGTCGCAGCCAGTCCCGGTCGGTGCGCCGGTCTTTGCCCGCCCCGGCAACGGCCTCAGAACCAAAGGTCTCCGTCAACCGATCCATGATCTCCGGGACATCGAGCAACCGTTGGACCTGTTGATCCGAGGAAAAATACTGCACGGAACCCTTCCCGTGGGCCTTGAGGGCATCGCAAACACTGCTTTTGCCGCAGGCAACGCCTCCTGTGATGATCCACGTTTGCATAGCATTCAGCCGGAAAAGACAGCAGGCAGGCAGCTCGCGCCACCTGCCTGCCAACAGACTTTCAAAATATCAGGGGAAATTCGCGAAGACTACTCGCCCCCCACTGCGGGAAGCAAGGGGGTACCCGGGCCGCCGGCGGCGGGGGCAGTGCTGCCCGTCATGCCGCTGGTAGGATTGATCGGCTGACCGGCGGGGTCAATGATCCGGGCGGTCACGAAGATCATCAAATTGCGTTTGAAGTGGTCTTCGGCGGTGGATTTGAACAGCCGTCCAACAAAAGGCAGGTCACCCAGGAACGGAATCTTGTCTTCGACGTCCTGCACGTCTTCACGAATCAAACCACCAAGCGCCACGGTCTGGCCATCCCACACAGTCACTGCTGTTTGGACTTTGCGCGTGGAGAACACAGGCTGGTTGATGATGTTCGGAGTCAGCTCGATGCGGCTGGGGATACCGGCGGTCGTAGTCACCTGATAGATTGGGCTGCCATAGTTGATGAACCCATCGAATTCCGTCACTTCTGGAGCCAGGTTTAGGTCGATGGTCAAACCATCCGCGCCGATGACCGGATCAACTTCCATGCGCACACCTACCGGGCGCATTTCGAAGGCGGTGGGTGTGGTGGGTGTGACCGGCACCGAACTGGCCCCGCCACCAAGACCGCCAACCGCGGCGCCGACGTTTGTCGGAATCTGCGGCGGATCGAATTCGGTCGGGTAGATGAATTCGCGAATCACTTCAATCGTGGCCCGCTGCCCACCCTTCGTGGTGACGCTGGGAGCACTCATTAGATCGACGCCCTTACGCTGAGCCAAGGCGCGAATCACGACACCAAATTGCGGGTCGGTAAAGATGCCGGCCACGGACAGAATCCCCGGGGAGACAGTGTCGGCGCCTGGAGCGGTGGGATTGAACAGCGAGTCGATGGAGTCACCACGAATCGCCCGGCTGCCGGAACGCAGACCACGACTGAGCGGAGTCAGCGCGCCCGCCCCTACCAACGTGCCAAGGGCCCCTGGATAAGTCGCCGCGACACCGGAATTGCCCGTCGTGCCGCCGCCAACGAAAACATTGTCCGCATTAGTTCCGACAGCACCGAGCAGCCAGTCAAAGCCCAACTCGTCCGTATTCTTCTGGGAAACTTCAACGAACTTGGAGGTGATGTAGATCTGCTTGGGCCCCTGGCGATTGAGCGAATCGACAAAGGTTTCGACAAGGTCGAGGTTGGGTTGGGTGTTGGTGACGATCAATTGCGAGGTCACCGGATTGAAAAGGGCGGAAGTGCCCTCTGGGAACGGAATGCCCTGAGCCTTCAGGATATCAATCGCCGTGGGACGTGAGCTCAAGCCGGTACCACCGGCAGGCGCCGCACCGCCAGCAGCGAAGGGATCGGCCGGGGCCGCCGCCGCCGG
>JAXMIV010000745.1:0-14196 GCA_034377045.1 Prosthecobacter sp.
CAAAGGCGACGGTGGCCGCGCCGGTGACGTAGGTGACGCCAGTGTAAGTGTTGGCGCCGTTGAGGGTCATCGCACCGGTGCCGTTGAAAACCACATTTTGGGAACCGATGATATTGCCGGCCATATCCACACTGCCAGGGCTGAAGTTGTGCAGAATCAGATCGGTGCCCGCCGCTGCCGTCGTGATATTCGTACCCGCGGCAATCGGAGTGCCGCCAACGTAGTTGCTGGTGATCAGCAGGCCACCGTTGTTCAGCGTGAGGGTGCCCGAGCCGATGCTGCCCGTGTCGGCATTGAAGCGGACCGACTCAGTCGCATCAGCGACCAGCCCTGAGCCAATCACATCCGTATGGCTGCTGGCGCCAAATCCATCCGGGGTATAAGCCATGAAAGCGACGACATTGCCCGAGGCATCAGTCGCCGCCCAATCCGTGGCGACCGGCGTAGCGCCCAGACTGGAACCAAAGGTGGCAAAAGCGCCGACTAGGCTGCTGGGAGCGACACCGTCAAGACGGAAGCCACCGCCCGCGATGGTCTGGAAGTGAACCTGGCCACCCGCCAAGCGCTGCGGAGCACCCGCGATGGTGACAAGGGTGTTCGGGCCGATGGAGGCAATGGCCGAGCCACCCGCCCTAACATTGAACGTGCCAAAGTCCTCTGAAAACGCCGCGGCCGAAGTGGAACCATCAACAGCCAGAATGCCGCCGCCAAGGAGGAGATTGGCGCCGCTGCCGACCCGGCGGGCGGCATTGGTTCCGTAGTCTTCAAACATCAGGGTGCCACCAAGCACATGTACCGCCTCAATGGAACCCGCACCGGCCGCTGAACCCTGAAGATTCACCTGCCCAGCGCCAATCTTCGTGATCGAAGAGCTCACAAGGGCGCCGCCGTCCATGAGATTGGCGCGGATCGTCACTTCCCCACCCGGCATGGCGAGGAGGCGCAAATCGCGCGTGTAAGCCGCGGCCGCCTGGCTAAAGACGATTGTGCCCTCGCCAGTGCCAAAGATCGTTTCGCCAGAAACATTCAGTCCGCCCAGGGTGCTGTTGCCGGTGGTGTTGCCAAGGCCATAGTTGCCGTTGCCCGTAAGATTCTCGGAATCATAGGTTTCAACGCCCACTTCCCAGGAACCCAGGTTGAAGACACTGCCAGGATTTGCAAGGAAGAAGGACAGGTTGTCACCGGTGGTATTCCCGTCCCCAGAAATCGACGAGCGCCCGCCCATCTGGAAGCCTAACATGGGATGCAGAGGATTGGCGTTTACGGTCGCGGCCGCATTGTTGGAGTAAAAATTGCCGGTGCCTTCATACAGAAGATTTCCCTGCAGGAGACGGATGCGGCCCGCGGCATCGTGCGCCTGGTAGAGTGCGACGTTGTAGCCATTATTGTCACTGACCACCTCCATGCGCAGGACCTGATTGACGGTGCTGCCATCGATGCTCCGGGTGACCGCGCCTGAGGCCGTGTCCCTGATGCGGCCGCGAAACTCCAAGATGCCGTCGGAACTGGTGTCATAGGTGCTGAACATGCGCGAGTCCGTGAGGCCGGAGGCGGCCATGACGTTTGCGCTCCCGTAAATGTCTCCGAACACGCCGGAACGAGAGATGGAGTCGTTATAGATGCGGGGAGTGTAGAGGCGTGAATAGCTGGCCGCGCCCAAGGAGTTGGTATTGTCAATGATGATGTCGCCCCGCCAGGAAGCCCCCTCCTGGAGCGCCAGACCAATGTTGTTGCCGCTGATGTTGCCAATGATCAGCGTCTTGCCACTGATATTGGCACTGTGCCCGACGATGAAGCCGCCGGCCCCCTCGACATGCATCGACAATCCGTTGCCCAGAGCCAGGTCATTCCTGGCATAGAGGAGCCCTTCATTGACATAGGTGTTCCCTGAATACTCATTGGCAGACTGCACAAACATCGAGATCGGACCGGTCTTGATGAGGTCGCCCGCGTTCTTGATGGTTGAATTGAGGTACAACAGGGCATTATCAACATCCGTCGCGTGGAACGCGTTCGGAGACTCCAGGGTATTGTATTGGGCCCAGACGTCATTGACATTGAAGTGGGCGTCCTGACCGTTGAAGTTCAAGGCTCCGCCGTTGATGGCATTGCGAATGTCGGCGTTGATGCTGGTGCTGTGGGCGACGCCGTTGCGATTCTGTATGCCGCGGCTGCTGGAGACAACCATGCCGGAACTGATGGTCAATTCGGCTCCTGGACCAATGGTCAGCGCGGTGTAATTTCCGCGCCCAGAGGCAGAACCGTTGGTATAGCTTTCAGAAGCGAAGGTCAGTGAGTTCACCGTCTCATTCGAGCCCAAACGGAGCAATGAGTTGCGGCGGTCGGTGAGTTCACCTGCGCCTACGCCCGTGTCCGTGGTCACACCCACAACCTTCAGGTTTTGATCGGCGTTGAGGCCTTCCGCGCTCAGATCGACGCTGGTGCTCAAGGCCGTGTTGGGATTCTCGACAACTCGATATTCAGAATCTAGCAGCGGGCGCAAAACCGTGTCACCAGTGGCGGTCGTGTCGGAGGTGATGAGCCGGCTGGACATGTAGGCTTCCGGGAAGAGATTGCCGGTGCCTGCCAGATTGAACCAGAGAGGCCGGGTGCCGCCAAACATGCCCTCAGCCACGGCTGCATTGCCACTCAAACCATCGCCGGACCCTATCATGGGCGGCAGGGTATCGACCTTCACGCCCACGACGTTGCCAAATTGCGTTGCCCCAAACTCTGAATTGGCGAACTCTACGCCGGCATCCATGACCCGGAAATGTACGGAGGTTCCGGCGGAACGGACAATGCTGTCGTAATGCCAGAAGGCGTAGTCCCCCTGAAGCCGCGGCGCCTGACCGATAAGATCGGCACCGATATCGAACTCAATGCCCATCTGACCGGCAAGGACATTCAGTGTCCCGACTCTTTCCTCACCGGAATGCACACCGGTCAGGGGTCGCAGGCGCGTCCGCACATAACCCGCGGTATTGATCGTGACATTGTCGTTCAAGCGGTCGCGAAACTCGTCAACCGTGGAGCTGGTTTCCAGGTAGAAGATGGAATTGCGCTCGAGGGTGAGATTAGGCATGCCCTGTAAATTGCTGGCACTGGTCATGTAAAAGTCACCTGACCCGTTGATGATGGACCCGGTCCAGTCCGGCGAATTGCCGTACATGTAAAGATTGCCAGTGCCGTGGCGGCGAATGTCACCGCTGCCGTACGTGGCGCCCCCACTCTCGTTAAAGCGGACCGTGGCGCCATTCCGGTTGTTGATGACCATGTTATCCTCCAGGAACAACTGACCAGCCAGGCGGTAGATCCGGGCGGTGCCCACGGTTTGGATCGTGCCTCGATCTTGGTAACCCTGGCCGCGGAAGGTGAACCATTCGGTGAGTGTCATGTCCGAGGTGGTGTTGAGCATCAAAGTACCCGCATCGCCAATGATGGTACCATCGACAAATGAACGATTGGTTCCCAGGACGCCCGCGCCGGAGCTGCCGGCCGTGCTGATTCTGAGAATCCCCTCGTTGATCCAGGTGATGCCGCCGTAGCTGTTGTACATAGTGGCGCGCGGCGTGGCGTTGTCCGGAGATGCGGTGAGCCTCACGGTGCCGCCGCCCTGGATGATCAGATCACCAATGTCCGGATTGCGATTGCTGGCAGGCTCATCGGCGGTTCCCAAGTGGTTGATGACGTTGAAACCGTTGGCCGAGGTGGCGTGGCTGAATTCGCTGGTAACGTAACCGTTGATGGTCAGGGTTTTTCCATCGCCGACCTCCATGGTGCCGCCATTGGCGCCGAGGAAGATGGTGCGGCCGCCGTCAAGATTGACGTCGTCGGTCACGCGCAGGGCGCCGCCGTTGAAATGCAAGTTGCCGCTGTCGAGAATAGCCCACACGGCGGCGGTGCCGGTGAGAGCCGCCTGGGTATTGAGGTAAAGGCCGCTGGTATAACCGGAACCGCCACTGGACAACACGGTGACGGAGTTAATGGCCTGTGCGGAATCGGTGCTGAAAGTAGCCGCGAGACCGGAGCCGGAGCCCCCACCCGTGACAGTAAACGCTGTGCCAGCGGGAATGCTGGCGCCGTTGCTGGCGCCGTTATTGACTCGGGACAGGCGGCTGACACTGCCGTTGATGTCGCCGAGCTGGGCCTCGCTGGAAATCTCCAGCATACCGCCGTTGAGGTAATGATCACCGGTGAAAGTATTGTCAGCTTGCAGAACCGTCGTCCCGGAACCGTTGTGGACGAAATTCACGGACGCACCTCCGTTGTCAGCGATAGCGGAGAGGATGGAGGTCCGGCCTTCTCCGTGGTTGTGAATCATCAGGTCATCGCCGCCTGCGGTCCAACCACTGGTTAGGCTGCCACCGGTTATCTCCACATCGCCCGTGACGGTGGCGGGGATAAGCAAGCCACCTTGATTCAAAGTCAAGACGTTGCCGGCGCCGATGTCCAGTGTCGCCGCAGTGCCGAAACGCAGAGTCTCGGAGACTTCGCTCCCTCCTAGAACGGCGCCGGCGGTGAGATTGGTGTGGTTGCCCGCACCGAAGGTGTCATTGGCGTAACCGGTGAAGGCTTGCACGCCGGTGGTGGCCTGCCGCGCGGCCCAATCGGTGATGCCGCCCGCGGAGGTGCCATAAAGGCCCCAGGCGCCGAGGAAGTCACCAGCGGTGGTGGACAGGCCGGTGGCGCTGAAATTGATGGCGCCGTTGCCATTTTCAATGAAGGCGAGACTGGACGCCCGATGGCGGGTGAGGGTACGCACCGCGGTGCCGAAGGTCATGGTCGTGTTCTGATTGACGGTCACGGAACCGGCGCCGCCCAGCAGGTAAATGTGGCCGTCCAAGGTCTGGACGCGGGCCGTGGGCTGCGCATCCAAAACCAGGTGGCCGCCACCGAAGCCGACGCGCGAACCAACGGCCGTTGTGCCGCCGGCGCGGGCGAACTGGTTGTTCGCGGACATGGTGCCCCAGTGTGTGGTGCCGCCGAGAAAGTTCCAACGATCAATGTCAGAGTTACCGATCAGATTTCGGTTAAAGGTGATGGTGCCGGGGCCGACGATGGTGGCCACGGAATTGAAGCTGTCGAGCGTGCTGTTTTCATCATCGAGCCGGCCGTTGAAGACCATGTTTCCACCGCGCACCTGGAGGAAGCGGATATCCCGCTCCGAGCTTTGATTGGTGTATTGCAGGCTGAAGTTAGCGCTGTTGTCGGCACTGCCAAAATAGACGGTGCCGCTGTCATTTTCACCACCGATCGTTTGGGTGCCCTGGCGGTTGTCGTTGTAGGAGTAGAGGAGGGGTGCGTTGAAGACCTGCCCGTCCCGCGTCAGCGTGAGATGGGAATGATAATTGCCCGTGGTGCTGGTGCCATCCGCTCCGAGCACCACACGATTGTAGTAATCATTCGCTCCGGCAAGAAGCGTACGCGCGCTGTCAGTATAGAAGCCGTTGGCTCCCGGTTCATTGGGATCATATTGGACGCGGAAATATCCCTGGCGCAGATCGAGGCGGCCGGTGGCATCCCACTGCTGGAAGGCGTTGACGTTACCTTCATCATGACCGCTCATCTGGAAACGCAGAGAGTGATTGGAATCCAGCCGGGTGGCGGAGTCTCCGGTACGGAACAGGGAGGTGATGTTCGGATCCAATGTTCCCAGATTGCCAGTCGCCACGTCACGGAACTGGCCGCGCAGATTGAGCGTATAGGTTTCGCCAATGCTGGTGGTCACCAGCGGCGGGTCGGCAAAGGAATCGTCGTCGGTGTAATTGGCGTTGTTGTCGGTGAAGATGTTGCCGTAGAGAGTTAGTGTGCCGTTGTTGCGGGCCGTGATCGAATAGCTGGCGTCGCTGGCGGCACCGAATGCATCGGCGCCATCAATGATGACGTTGCCGGTCCAACTGCTGTGGGTGGCGCCCTCGTTGCGCAGAACGATGCGGGTCGTATCCAGAGAGTTCGTGGCGCGGATGTCGATGCCCTTGACGTTGACGCCATACTCGAGCAAAAAATTGCCGGTGCCGCTGATGACCACCTCACGACGCGGATCGCCTTCAGCGGCGGGTTCGCCAAGGGCCCCCGAGTGGCGGATGACGAGTGATCCAAGGTCGCTGATATAGATATTGCCGGTGATATCGTTCCAGGTGTCCAGATAAAGGCTGCTGCGCCCGGTCTTCACCAGGCCGTCGGCATTGACGATGTGACTGCGGATAAACGCGCTGTTGCCGACCAAGAATGAGGTGCCGGTGCCACTGGTGGTGTCCAGATCGTGCCAGGTGGAGTTGGAGTTGATGATCGCCTGCCGGCCATCCATGTCGATCGAGCCGCCGCGAATCACGGGTGTGGTGTTGGCGTTGGTGGATTCGACGATGGTGGAAAAGTTAATGATGCCGGACTTGATCGTCAGAGTGGCGGCGGTGTCGATCACAATGTAGTCCTTGGAGGTGTCGACACTTGATACCGGCACAACCGTGGCCTGCCCGGAGGCCGCCGGATCATGGGCGATGGTCAGGGAGTTAACCGTGATATCGGAGGTGATGTTTCTCGAACCATAGATGCCTTTGTTGGCGGTGTATTCGGTGGCCGTGCCGAGGTAGGCATTCGCCAGCCAGTTGGAATTCGCCACTGGCGTGGAGCCAGGACTGTACTCAGTGGCGGCCAAGGGGCGCAGATAACCGCCGTCGAGAGTCATGAGACCGATGCCCACCCCATAGTAGGCGGCGGTATTTTCGAGGCTGGCGGCGGACTGAAGGGCGCCCCCGCCGGTGCCTCCGGAAAGGGTGGGGACGACGACGCCGAAGAGACCGGGAACGACACTCTGAGCCGGCGTGCCGGGAGCATCAGCGCCAATGCTGAGGATGCCTGCGGAAGTAACGACTGCGATGCGATCACTGCCAGCCTCCTTGCCAAAGGCGTGGGAGACATTGGTGTCCACGATTTTAAGGATGCCTCCATCGTTGCGGGTGAAGCTCTCAAACGCGCCGTCGAACGTGCCTCCCGCGCGGGTTTCCAGATACAGGTAGTTGGTCCCGAGATCGGCGACGACATTTCCGAGATTCTCCGTGTTGGTGACAGTGACGTCAGTTTCGATTTTCAGGACGCCGTTGCGGAGGTTCATGAACCCGTCGTCATTCAGGCGATCATTGTGATTGGCGCTGGTATAAACAGAGCTGGCGGAGTTGTTGAGCAAAGCCAGCGAGCCCATTCGGGTCAGCGTAATGGAATTGGCCTGGTTCAAGGTGCCGTCCGGGCCAGCGAGCGACAGATTGGTATAGGCACTCTCCGTGGCGCCATTGACCGTACTGAAATTCGCACCGACCCAACGGTTCGTCGGCAGTTTGACGAGGACATCGCCGTCGAAGTTGCTGTTGTTGCCGGTCAACCGCAGTTCCCGGCTGCCGCGAACGGTGAATCCGGTCCCGGCATTTCCTCCCGTAGTGTTGTCGATCTGTCCCTGCAACTCCATCACACCGGGATTGTCGTAAAGCCCGGTCGTGGCGTTGAAGACGCCTGAACCACCATTGATGTCGAAAAGATTACCCGAGCCGAGACTGTCACGACCGACGCCGCCCCCAACGAGATTGACGGTGACGTTTGAGCCCCAAATCTGGTCGAAAGTCCGGCCTGCCTCGGCATTACCTTCCCGCTGAATAACCCCGTTGTTGAGGTTGATGGTGATGTTGTCATAAGCGGTGGTCACCTTGGTTTGTTCCGGATTGCCACCGCCACCAATCACCGTCTCCCCCCAATAGGCGCCCAGTGACAGACGTGGTTGGACAATCGAATTTCCCTGCAGGGCTGTCTGGCCGGCATTGACCCCGAAGAGATCTGAGGTGGTGCGGCTGCCGTTGGCGAGGTCGACGTTGTCGTAGGGGTTGCGATTGTAGGATATATTGAAGGTCAGGCCGTTCAGTTGGTTCCAGTCCGAACCCCCGCCCGTCATCGCACCGCGATTCTCAAAGCGGATTTCGCCCTCATGGATATTGATGACGGAACCGGCCGTATTGCGCAGGTCACCGCTGCGGAAATACATGTCACCGGCACCGATCTTCGTCAGCGTGTGGCCGTTAAAATCGAGAATGGCCGCAATCGCCGCTGTTCCAGCCGTGTCCAGACGGCGCTCAAATAGAATGGCGCCCTGGGAGTTGATCAGGGTATCACCATCCAGGATCACGTGGGAAACAGTGCCGGTACCGGTCGTATTGCGCAGAGCCCCGAGAGCGTTGGGCCCGGTTCCGTTGACCCTGAAGATTTCGGTGTTGTCCCCGGCAACATGGAAGTCGTGGTCGCGCAGGTCAACCCCGCCACCATTGTTGACGATCGTCTCATTGCCGACACCGACGGCCCCGGCGTGGCTGATGGTGTTGGCGCCATCGTAACGAAGCAGGCCTGAGTTCACCATAATCTGACCAGCGAAGTCGTTGCCGGCCGCGGAATTGAGGATCACGTAGTTCAGGGAAGATCCCACAGACAAGTCATCAATCTGCATGGTTACGGACCCTGCCGTGCCACCGGAAACTTTGCCTGAGATGGTGATTCCTTGGGCGTTTGTGACATCGCTGAGGGAGATATTCAATAGATCATTGATGACCACCGCGGAACTGATGGTGATGTTGCCGCCTCCGTCGGCCATGTTGAGCCGCGCGTTTCCGGCGCTGACATCGAACGTGAGGGTGCCCCCGGTGATGGTAAAGCTCGATCCGCCGGCGGAGTCGCCGATATTGAGCGTTCCCAGCACAACATTGGATCCCGGCACGCCAGCATCTATAGTGATAATGCGGTTCGCGGTGATATTATTGATGAAATTCGCCACATCGTCGATGCCGTTCGTTGGATTCGTTGTTAGGCCCGGAACAACACCACCCGCCCAGTTCGCCGTGGCGCTCCAATTGCCGGCGGCATTGACGTTCCAACTACCAGTCACCGGAGTTTGTCCAAATGCGGCTCCGAACGACGACAAAATGAGAATGGCAAAACTGCGCAGATGGACAGCTGCCCGCGAGGGATATTCTGGGGTGGCAACTAATGGCATGGCTGGTTGGGGGTGCGGGCCAAACTCGATCGGCCGTGGTTTTTTTATGCCGCTCATTCTGAGGTATTCACGCCATCGGAGGCTATTGGGCGATGGCTTGTGGCGGGGTAAGGCTTGGTGTTCGCAGCGGTAAGGCTCCAAGCGACCAGTTGATAAGCCGAACCTTTATCGACTGCCGGTTGCCTGGCCGGATGGATGGATGAATAGTTCGATCCCCCATGTTACCCATTCCCTGCTGGCTCTGTCGGCGACCGTTTCTTGTCGGTCTTTCATTGCTGCCTCTCATCCTGGGCTCCAATTTTCAATCCGCGCACTCAGAAACCGCTGCAACGGCCCCTGCATTTGACAGCAAGTCCGGTCCTTGGGGCCGCCTGCGTCACTACTACTTTTATCTGGAAGCTCCCGATAGTGTTGTGGATCGTGTGCCTCTGCCGGACACCCAACCCCGATGGCGCATACCGGAAACCGAACTCGCCGACTTCCAGGAGATAGTGCGCCGCAGCAGCCTGCCCGTTGAAGCAACTGATGCACTGTTCGATCCCCGACAAGTCATTCGCAACCAGGGCAATGCCCATCTATTTCCAAGTCATCGTCTCATCGAAGCCCTCAGCGACAAGGATCGCCAACAGATTTATGAGCGGCTCGCTTCGTACCATCTCAACGCCCTTTATGAATTTCCCATTTTTTTCCTGAGCGGCAGCATAGACGAATGGGCCAAGGGTTCAGGCATTCGCGGTGAAGTTGTCGATACCATTCGCACCCTGTCGTATCGCCGCGGCAACACTCTGGCCTTCAGCGATATTCCCACCCTCATCAGCAAGGCCACCTCTGATTCCGAGGTGCAATTCATCAAGAAAAAACTCACCCGCACTCGCACACTCATCGCCCGCCTTGAGTTGAATTCGCAGACAGATATCCCCGCAGTATTGAACTATTGGTCCACCGGCCTGAACCTGCGGCGCAAGGAACTGGAGCCACTCATCACCACGACGGCGGCTCTGCCCGGCATTCAGTTTCTCGACATCCTGCATCTCCTGCCGGCGTTGCCGCGCAAACTTCTCTACACCTTTCCCGGCGATGAGTTTCTCACGCACTCGCGCCTGCCTGACTGCCATTGGACCACGTTGAATTTCTTCAATTATTCGGCCCAGGACTACTATCTTGACACCCGGCTCGCCGCCTCGTCGATTCTCGAGAACTTCGTCCCGGTGAAGCCCCCGTACCGCTTTGGTGATGTGCTCATGTTCGTGGATGACAAGGACAATGCCTTTCACTCCTGCATCTACCTCGCCGACGACCTCGTCTATTCCAAGAATGGCTCCAATCCCCTCGTTCCGTGGGTGCTGATCGAATTGAAAGACCTAGGCCAGATGTACAATCTAGACCTCGGGCAGGGCGTCATTCACGGCTTCCGACACAAGAGCGGCCGCCTATCGGATTAGGGCGAAAACGGCTCCCAAGGCCGCTGCCGCTGGCGGGTTGGCTCAGCGCTCTGTTCGCGGTGGGCAAATGCGTGCTCGGCAGGTGCCACCGCAGTCCCAAATAATTGACAAGAACGGAAGTCGGGCAGCAGCATCCCCTATTCCGCCGAGCATCCCATCCTGCGCATCTCCACCCAGCGGATCGCAAAGGCGGTCAGCGACGTTCCGGCCGTTAACTTGAGCTTGGACCGGATCTTCAGCTTATGCACGTCAACGGTTTTTGGGCTAATCCTCAAAGATTCCGCGATCTGGCTCGTGCTGCTCCCTTCACCGATCAATTGGAATACCTCAAACTCGCGATCACTCAACTGATGCATGGTACCGTCTGGTCCCGGATCTGCGCCGGAGGAAAAGGCCAGCAGGACGGTTTCCGACATCTTGTCGCTGAGCGCAATGCCCCCGCCCAAAACACGGCGCAGCGCCTTCTCAAATGCTCCGTAAGGCGCATCCTTCATGATATAGCCTTTGGCGCCCGCTTTCAGAGCGCGCTGCGCATAAAGGGCTTCATCATGCATGGAAATCACCAGCACCGGCAATTTTGGATACAAAGCTCGCAAATCTTTGACGAGTTCCAGTCCATTGCGTCCCGGCAGCGTAATGTCGACCACCAGCACGTCTGGGAGGTCCTTCTCCAACATCCGCAGCCCCTCCTGGGCATCGGCTGCCGTCCAGGCACAAGCAAAGCCGTCGAGACTTTCGACAAACATCTTCATGCCCTCACGCACCAGCGTGTGATCATCGACAATGGAAACTCGGTAGTGGCTGGGTGGAGCGGCGGTCATGACAAATCAGGGGTTATACTGTCTAACGTCTGTGACACTGGGATCTGACACTCCACACATGTAAAAGTGTCGTTTTGGCGTGGCGGATGAAAGGACAATGATGCGCCGAGCGCATCCAGCCGCTGGCGCACCATGTGCATGCCCATTCCCTCGTGCTCAATCGAGCCCGGCCGATAAGGACTGCCGTCGTGCGCAATCAATAGACGGGCCGGCTCCCTTACCGCCTCAAAGCTGATCTCGATCCAGGACGGCCGGGCATGTTTGGCGGCATTGATGGCCAGTTCCTGAGCAATCCGAAAGATGTGAGTCGCTGATTCACGAGGTAAACAGTCATCCGCGGCACTGTATTCCACCC
This sequence comes from Prosthecobacter sp., assembly GCA_034377045.1. Lineage (GTDB taxonomy): Bacteria > Verrucomicrobiota > Verrucomicrobiia > Verrucomicrobiales > Verrucomicrobiaceae > Prosthecobacter. The sequence continues at coordinate 11,647 of JAXMIV010000745.1, forward strand.
TGCACGGTACTTTGAATCCCTTGGTGATAAACTCGCCCAAGTCAGAAAGCGCCGCTGACAAACCCAGGGCCTCAATGCCCACAGGCGCCAGACCGCGGGCAAATCCGCGAGCAACTCCCGTGGCTTCCGCCAAATCACCCGCCAGTTCGGAGGCCAGCGCCTCCTGCACGCTCGAAGTCTTGCCTAGAGCGGATTGCAGCACCCCTGTCTTCATCAACGCCGCCGCAAGCCGCTGGCAAAGGTCGTCATGCAGATCCATGCCGATGCGCCGCCGCTCCTCTTCAGTGGCGTCCAGCAGCCGCCGCTCCAGCGTCTTGCGTTCGCTCACATCCATGGCGACCCCAGCGACGGACAGCAAGCCTTGCTGACCGTCGGTGATGGCAAATCCGCGGCATCGTACCCACCGCAAATTGTGATCAGGCAGGACCACCCGCACCTCCACTTCTTCCGCCCTTCGTCCGTGCCTAAGAGCACGCAGCATCTCCAGACAGCGTCGGCGATCCTCCTTGGAAATGGCACGAAGCCAGTCCCAGCGCCGGGTTGCCAACATCCCTTGATCCCGCCCCAGAAGCGTCCGGTATGCCTGGTTGGCATAGGGGGCCTGGGTCCGGTCCGCAGGCGCCAGCCAGAAGGCGTCACGCATCGTCGCCGCGATCTGGCGAAAGCGCTGCTCAGAATGCTGCAATCGTTGATGCGTCTCCATGATCGCTTTCGAAACCTGCGCGAGTTCATCGTTCCCGGTGATGACCGTAGACGGCTCCACATCCAATGAAATGCCATGCACCTGCGCGACAAGAGCAGCGACACGCTCCGTCACCACGAGTTTCAGCATCATCCACAATGCCAGGCACCCCCCACCCAGCGCCAAAGCCTGGACCAGTGAGGCATAGAGGGCAGCGGAAGCGGCCAGGGCCAATGGTGCTTTCAGGTCGTAAACCACAACCACACAACCCTTGCCCCGGGCCAGACCCTCCCAAAATGGAAACACCGCCACCATCTGCATCTGGTCCTGCATTTCCACAACCCGCCCTTCCATCGTCTCACGTACCGTTCGAATGAGCGGCTCATGAACGCCCAGGGGCGTGTCCGTAAGGCGCAGACCTTTCAATTGCTGGGCGGTGGCATGGCGCACGATGCCTTCCGCATCAATGATGATGCCGAGAATTAGGTCTGGATTCGTCGAAGCATACGTCATCTCCAGATCGGCAGCACGCGAGGCACGCCGCCTGAGCTGATGCTGCGCCATGCCGGACAGGCGTGAGACCTCGGTGAACGCATGTGTGCGTACGCTGTTCCGCCGAAATTCGATCGACCGATAATAAAGCCGTAACGCGCTGACGATGATCAACACGGCGCCCACTAGAAACAGTGCGGCGGAGAGCTTAAACTGAAGTGATCGAAAGAGCTTCATGGCTCATTCCTCACAAAACTGGGGTCCAGGACTTTCGCCATCCATCCCGCCGGCGCCTCTGCGCCAACCACATTCACATCCCCCGCCAAGCTCTCCATCTTCTGGAGCAGGGCGCCGTTCTCACCCGTCAACCACCGCAGGTTCTGTTCCCGGGTCGGCACTTCCAACTTATCCATGATGCTCAGAAAGGTTTGTCGATCCACGCCCTCGCGCCTGAGAATTGGCTCCAGTTCGGCCTGCAGAGATCGCAACCTGGGCATCCATTTCAGATGCGCTCGTACCAGGGCCTTCACCTCATCACGATGCCGTTCCAGGGCATCCGCATGAACCGCCAGCACCCGCATCACCTCCGCCCCCGACATGGAGGAATCATACAGTGTGTGGAGGTGAAGGTTTCGCAAACGCTGAATCCAGGGCTCTGAAATGACCACTGCATCGAGCTTCAATTCTTCGAATATCTCCTCCGTCTCCGCTGGATTCATCGGCACCTCTTCAATCCCCGTCAATGCCAGCCCCCCGCCGCGCAAGCACCGGTCCAGCATCACCGAAGCGACAGTCCGTGGCTCATAACCCACGCGCAATCCCGCAAGCTGGCGCACATCGCTGATCCCCTGTCGCACGATGACCGCGTCCGCACCGCGGGAGATATCCGTTACCAGCACAATTCTCAATTGATACCCCTGCCCAATCTGGCGCACCGCCTCGTCCAGGGAAAGCACCGTGGCATCGACCACCCGGTTGCCCAGCGCACGCATCGCCGCGGAAGCCCAATTGATCTCCACGAGATTCACCTTCTCACGAGGGAGTTCGCCCGCCTCTCTCGCCAAAATGAGAGGTTCGGCTCCTGGCCACATGCCCACCGCAACCGTCAACGTGTCCTCCCCCTCGAGCGCCGGCATCAACAGCGCTCCCAACCACATGGCGGTCACCAGCACTGTCACTCCCAACAATTGCACAACCGAAGATCGGGGCTTGGCGAAGCCTAACATGTGCAACCTCTCTAACCGACGGTCCTCCTCAGGTCAAGGTGGCGCAACCCTGCGGAAGCACCTCACGCCCCTAACCAAGATTTCCCTCATCAACCGATGGGGGAAATCTTTATCATCCAGCAAATCACCAAAATCACCAAAATCACCAAA
>JAXMIV010000746.1:0-2864 GCA_034377045.1 Prosthecobacter sp.
CGGTGACACCGACGCCGGTGCCGTCTTTGAGGAATTGAATGTCACTGAGCCGCAACGCGCGCTTCCAGGGATTGCCGGTGGGCAGATCGATGTGATCGACGACATAAGCGTCCTGTGCCGTGGAGGGTTTGATTTTCGAAACGACCGCCTGCGGCCAGCGCAACGCCGGCGGTTCATCCGGCAGGGGACGCGGCGCGATGGCGGGTGCGTCGTGTTCATCGGCGAAGGTGAGGCAAAGCTGCACCGGCTTCTCATGAGCGGGAACGCGCACCAACCAGAGGGTGTCATCACGGACGATCTCTGCGGATGTGCCGGCGCTCAAGGTGACACCGGTGTGCACTTCCTCGGCCGGGCCATTGGATTTCAAACCGACAACGAGCAGAAGCGGCTGTGCCAGCGCGCCGACGGTGAGGTGGCGTTCGATCACGGGCTGACTGGCCTCTCCCGACAAATTCCACCATTCCCGGACATCGGCTCCACCAGCGTTGTACTCCAGCACCGCGCCTTCCTTCACCAAGCGGATTGCTTTGAAACGACCCAGCGCTTCGGGAAGCGGGCCGCGGCCGACTTCCTCGGGGCTCGGCGCGGGTTCGCGGGGATCGGTTAGCGCGGCCTGCGTGCCCGTTTGCCAGCCGGGGTAGATGCCGTTGGCGAGCCAGAGTTTGCCGTCCGGCTGCGGCGCGGGGAACTGGCCGCCGGGGGTCTTGCGGAAGGAGTCGTGGTAGGAACCCGGAGCGAGCGCCTTGTCAGTCACGCCTTTGCCCCGCCAGACGGCGGCGATGCGGAGCAGGTCCGTGTCGAAGCAGACCCAGCAGTCGTGCCCAAGATTCAGGACCAGCCCGCGCGGGGTTAGGTTTTTCTCACCGCCGCCGGCGCGGCGGGCGTCGAGGATGGAGGAAAAAAACGGGAAATCCGCCTCCACCCACTCTCCCCATGGGGACGGTTCGGGGACGGGTTTCGGTGGCGGCGCCGCCGCGGCTGAAAGGGCAGCGAGGAGGGCGAAAATGACGACGCAAAAAAACGTCCCCATTTGGGGATTTGGGCGTAAAGCGTTGATTGTCATGACGGTTGGCTGGGGATCGTGGTCCCCATTGGCGTCCCCATGGGGACGGGCAGAGCCCGGTGAGGGATGATTTTTAGCAAAGGAATGGGGGGCAAAGGAATGGGGAGTTCTGGGGTCTCGTTCCTGTCCACATGGTCCACATGGCTTGAGATGCAACGCATTCTTGGACCGGTGTCGCTTAGTTGAGGTTGATGTGTTGAGTTTCGAACTGGTTGGGGGTGAGGTATCCGATGGCAGAGTGTTTGCGCTGATGGTTGTAGTAACCCTCGATGTACTCGAAGAGTTCCAGTCTGGCATCGGTGGCATCTTCGAAGCAGCCGCCTTGGAGCATCTCGCGCTTGAGGGTGCCGATGAAGGACTCACTCCAGGCATTGTCATAGGGGTTGGCGCGTGCGGACATGCTTTGGCGCAGGCCGGCTCCTGCGAGAACGGCGCGGAAAGCACTGCTGCCATACTGACTGCCGCGGTCGCTGTGGAAGAGGGCGCCCTTGGCTTGAGGGCGGGCTTGCAAGGCCTGCTGCAGCGCCTGTACAACGAGCTCTGAGCGCATGTGTGTGGCCAGGCTCCAGCCCACGATGCGGCGTGAGCAAAGGTCGATGACTACGGCGAGGTAAAGCCAACTGGAAGCCGTGGGAATGAAGGTGATGTCTCCCGCCCAGGCCTGATCGGGCCGAGTAGGCCGGGGCTCCTGGGCCAGCAGATTGGGGCAAGGCCGGTCCGCTCTGCCATCGCTGGTTTTGGGCAGGTAGTTCTTCGGCTGGATGGCGCGCAGACCGCGCTGCTGCATGATGCGGCGCAGCCGGGAGGGTGCGCACACGATGTCATGGTCGCTGAGTTCCTGGCAGATGCGGCGGTAGCCGTAGCGGCGGCGGTTGCGCTTGAAGATCGCTTCAATGAGCTCGCCCATGACAGCATCCTCCTTCTGGGTGGGGGTGGCTTGAGCCGCGTGGTAGAAGCTGCTGCGGGGCAGCGCCAGAGCCTGGCAAATTTGACGGATGCTGCCATGGGTCTGGCGTTGAAGTTGCAGGATCATGGCGCGGGTTTGGCTTGGGGTTGAGTGCCGAGGATGACTGCGGCCTTTTTTAAAATGTCATTCTCCAGGCGCAGGTGGGCGTTCTCGCGGCGCAGGCGGCGCAGCTCGGCGGCTTCGTCCACCTCGCCTACGGCTCGCTGGACTCCACCGCCGAACTGCGCCGGTGCAGTGCCCTGGCGCTGGGCCTCAGTCCAGCGGTAGAGGACACTGGTGCCGATGCCAAGCTCCTCAGCCACCTGTGACACGCTTTTGCCAAGACTGACTAATTCCACCGCCTGCTCTCTAAAATCACTGCTGTAACGTTTTCTGATCACGCTTCTCATGATGCTATTCCCTTATTTAGTGGTCCAGAAACTTAGCGCACCCCAGCTGGGGGTTTTGACGGGATAGACGGGATTAAGGGAATTCTGGGGGCGGCGGAAGGGCGTGCTGCCTCCATGGATGGATCCGCTCTCAGAACCGCCGCTTGGGCGGCCAATCAGGGGCGGTCGGCTGCGAACGCGGTGGGATTGGGAGGCAGCGATGGTCACCTGGTACCGGGGGGAATAACCACATTGAAAGCAAGCGGTATTTGGGAGGAGGGGCAAGCCGGGGACCGAACCCACAGTCTAGGCATCCCGGTCCAGATGGGTGCGAATCCAATCGGGGTTTCGTCTGCAATCCACCACCGCCCAGACGACGACTTCATCCTCTGAATAGGTATAATAGATCGCGTAAGGGAATACCAGGCTCAACAGACGATGGTAATCCTGATACACCCGGTGGTGA
>JAXMIV010000747.1:0-5374 GCA_034377045.1 Prosthecobacter sp.
GCAGGGATTCGGCGCCATCGAGATAGGGGATCTTCTCGGGGCGATTGGCCGGCGCCGCCTGGACGGGCGGGAGGTTGTCGTCTTTGACGATCAAGCTCCGACCCTGGGCGGCGGCCCAAACGGCGCGGTCGCGATTGGCGACCTTGACGTCGCGCTGCGCCATTTCCTCGCCCATGACCGTGGCGTTATCGATGCCGGAATATTTGATCCGCGAACGCTGGCCGTAGATGTTAAATTGATCGACGGTGCGGTAGCGGTGATGCCATTGGACGTTTTTCTCCAGGACGGCCTCGCGGATCTTCGTGAGGCTGGGGTCGGTCGTCGCGGGCGGTTCCTGGCCGAGGAGGGCTTTGAACTGGACGGGGGCGAGTGCCTTGTCGCCGTCTTCGGAGAGATGGATGCCGTTGATGGTGAGCGGGGTGGCGGCCTTGGCGTAGACTCCCTGGGAGAGGGTGAAGAGATCGATGAAGGGGACGCTGTTCGCGGCCGCGACTTCGGCCATGGCCTTGGAATAGAGGGAGAGATTTTTGTTGTTGGCGGCGCCGTCGGGATAGTCGGTCGGATTCTTGATGTTCTCGTGGGCGATGGGGGAGAGGAGCACAACCTTCGGGTGGCCCTTGCCGTAGTCGGCGGCGACCTGCTTTTTCAGGTATTCGTCGAGGGCTTTCTTGAAATCGGCCAGGCCGGCTTCTCCCTTGAAGGATTCGTTGAAGCCCCAGTAGGCGAGGATCACGTTGGCGCTGAAGTCGGCGCCGGCTTTGTAGGTGACCTCGGTCTTGCCGACGGTGGTGGTGAGGTCGCCTTTTTTCAGGCCGAGGAAATATTCGGTGGGTGGGACTTCATCGGAACGCGGGTGGACGTTGACTTCATCGGCGGCGAAGCCGAGGTTGCGCACGGTGAGGTCGAAGTCGGGATAGGCCTTGTGGATGAGGGTCTCGAGCCAGGCGTGATGCTGCTGCCGATCGGCGAGGCCGCTGCCGACGATGGCGATGTGGTCGCCTTTGTGGAGTTCGAGGGGGGCGGCGGAAAGCGCCGGGGTGACGAAGGCCAGGGAAAGCAGGGACAGGAGGAGGAGGCGATATTTCATGCGGGGAAGGGAATCTTGCCGGGTGGCATGCATACATAACGCGAACGGGGGAAACCTTAGCGAATCGTTTTTTTGCAGGGCTCACGCAGAGGCGCGGAGGCGGGGAGATGGGCGCGTTTGAGCCGAGCGTCTGAGGGCAGGCTCCCTTGGACCTGGCGTGAATGGCCGAGCGTTATCATGGGAGAATTAGAGGTGTCTTCCCCATTTCTTAGAGCGTGTTCTGCACTCTCAGCGGAAGAGAGACTGAAGCATGAGAGTTTAGGAAAGCGAGCCAGTGGAGACCAGCGACGGAAGAAGGTAAGCGCTCGTAGTCTCTCGCCAATCGGCGGAAGCGGCTTGCCCAAGCAAAAGAGCGTTCAACCACCCACCGTCTGGGCAGCAAGACGAATCCTCGCTTGGCCTCTTCAAGCTTAACGACGATCAATTCCACCCCGTGCTGAGCGGCCTGAGTCGCTGGTTCTTCGCCCGTGTAGCCTTGGTCGACAAAGGCCGCCTTCACCGTAGATCCGGTAACCTCTTGCACCTCCGCGACGAGATCCTCGACTTGCGCACGTTCCTGCTCATTCGCGGGCGTGACTTTCAAAGCCAGCAGGTGACCCAGCGTATCGACGGCGATATGCACCTTGGAGCCTTTCTTGCGCTTGTAGCCATCGTAGCCGGCGCGCGCCCCGCTCTCCGGCGTGCTTTGCAGGGTACGTCCATCGAGAATGATCGCTGAGGGATCCGCGGTTTTGTCGGTCAACAGGCGCAACAGTTTGCGCAAATCATGGGTCAGAGCTTCAAAGCACCCGGCGGCGATCCACCGTTGCGTCTGTTGGTAAACGATCGACGCTGAAGGAAAATCATTGGGAATCATGTGCCAGGGACATCCCGCACGAACCATGTAGCGCACCGCGTTGAAGACCGACCGCAGGCTGTGTTCTCGCTGCGGCGCATCCTCCTTCATCAAGGTCAAGTAAGGCGCACAAAACGCCCACTCCTCGTCCGTCACGTCACTGGGATAGGTGGTCTTGCCACTGCCGGTTTTGAAGATCTTTTTTGCCATCCCAAGCGTGATGCATAATGGCAATTATAAAGTACAGATCTATTTACAAACCCAAAGTTCAGAACACGCTCTAAGGGTGATTGGTTTACGTAACATTGCTTATCATTCTTAGAGGTCGATTCACGGAATTGTGCGGCAAATGGATTTCAGCAATATAGAATTTCAACAAAAATTCATCGACAAGGTGGGGTAAAGTAACTTTAATCCGATCCTGTTCTTCCCATGGACACAAACTGGAGTGGTATTAGGATGTTGCGGATTGTGGCGATAAAACGCTTTCGGGGAGGTATTGGACTAACAAAGGAGACACATTTGCAGCCCGGGTTTGGCGTGCGGTGAACTCCCACTTACTGGCTTCGATCGCCAAGACTTCACAAAACCAGGACGGCCACCTTATGAAAACTATTACTATCTTATCCGCCGTCAGCAGTAGCGGGAGGATCGTCCATCTGGGCGGGCGTCTGCGCATTGCGTGCCAGAGGTTCACGTCGATTTGGCCCCGCGAACGCGGGTGGATCCTTCGAACGGTAATGGCATTTATTATCGCATCCGTCCTTATATTCGATGCCGGAGGTGCGACGGTGGCCGCAGGCGGATACCACGTTGTGTGTGTGCGAAGTGATGGAACCGTGTGGTCTTGGGGCTACAACGCTTCAGGCCAATTGGGAAACGGTACATTTTCCGGGCAGGGTGGACATCCCGTGCCTGTAACGGCGGCAGGATTAACGTCGATCATTTCGGTCGCCGCTGGGTCAATGCATACGCTCGCCCTAAAAGACGACGGAACAGTGTGGGCATGGGGCGACAACTGGGCGGGTCAACTCGGAGATGGATCGAATGTCTCGAGCGCGGCAGCCAGTCAAATAAGCACATTGAGCGGCGTGACGGCGGTCGCCAGCGGTGCATCGCATTCTTTGGCTGTGAAGAGTGACGGTACTGTATGGGCATGGGGGTTTAACGGGTACGGGCAATTGGGTGATGGGACATCGACGAGTAGCACCGAACCGATTCAAGTATCAGGGCTATCAGGAATTGTTGCAGTGGCCGGTGGACAATCACACTCGATGGCCCTGGCTTCCGATGGGACGGTTTGGGTGGGGGGGGGGAGTGACGGGGGCGGGCAGTATCCGACGCAAGTCAATGATCTGACGGACGTCGTTGCGATTGCGGCAGGAAACGCCTCAAATATGGCTTTAAAGAGTGACGGGAGTGTTTGGACTTGGACACTCAACACTTTTCCCGTGCAAGAATTTACCGATGCCGTGGCGATAGGCGCCGGCCCATCGCAATACTTTGCGGTGAAAAGTAGTGGTACCGTTTGGGGATGGGGGACAAACTACAGCGGAGAACTTAGCGGGTCGGCGTTTTACAGCACTAATGTGCCATTTCAGATGATGCTATTCACTGACGTGGCAGCTGTAACCGGAGGGGCCGGATTCACCATCGCGGTCCGGACAGACGGCAGCATTTGGGGATGGGGGACTGCATCCTATTCGCAACTGGGAACTGGGAATGAAATCGGAAACGCGACAGCGGAGCACATCCTTGGAGTATCCGATATCATTGCCGTAAGTGCCGGGGGACGGCACGCGACGGCTGTGAAATCAGATGGGACTGCCTGGGCTTGGGGGGCGAATGATAACGGAGTCTTAGGTGCCGCCATACTCGGCAGTAGTGTGCCCATTCAAGTTGCAGCGTTGACGAACGTCACGGCGATCCATGCCGGAGGCGCGCATTCGGTGGCGCTCAAAAGTGACGGGTCAGTGTATACTTGGGGCCTCAATACTCCGGGCCAATGGACGCCTACGGCGGTCGCCGGGGCGACGAATGTGGTCTCAGTGGCTGCAGGATCAAGCTATTCGCTTGCCCTAAAGAATGACCACACAGTGTGGGCATGGGGTTATAGTAGCTCGGGCCAACTGGGAGGGGGCGTAATGAACGCTTCCAGTGCGATTCCTTTGCAGGTGAGCGGCTTGACGTCGGTCGTCCAGATCTCCGCAAACATTAGACATTCATTGGCGATAAAGAGTGATGGAACCGCTTGGTCTTGGGGTTTCAATGGCTATGGGCAATTGGGGAACAATTCCACTACAAACAGCGCGCTCGCCATCCAGGTGAGCGGTTTGACTGACGTGATCGCTGCGTCCGCCGGGGGGAACCACTCCATGGGGCTTAAAAGTGACGGGACCGTGTGGACGTTTGGGCGCAACAACTTAGGCCAGTTGGGTGACGGCACGAATGTGACGAGGACAACGGCGGTGCAGGTAGGCGGACTGAGCGGGGTGGTGGATGTTGCCGCCGGAGACGAATTCTCGTTAGCTCTGAAGAGCGATGGCACGGTGTGGTCATGGGGCAATAATTCCTCCGGTCAGCTTGGAGACAATGCAACGGTGGCCAGTAGCTATACGCCTGTGCAAGTGGTGGGGCTGGAAGGGGTTACAAAGATAGCGGCCGGTCGAGATTTTGGAATGGCTTTGAAGGAGGATGGCACCATCGCCAGTTGGGGTGCCATGCAAGCCGGCCAACTGGGGGTGGGTAGGGCTTCGCTCGTAACCGCTCCCACCGCCATTCTAGGCATCAATTTGAACCATGGTACGCCGCAGGTCGCTCTCACCGATCCTTCCGGGACGGTGGTGCTTGGGCAGACGAAGACTTTGAACTTTACCACGACACTGGCGGGCGCATCGATCGACGAAATTCAGTTGCGATTGGGAGGAGTGGTTGTGAACACCGTTACCGGGAGCGCTACTTCCATCAATTGGACGCCTACGACGTGGGGCAATTTTACCGTGTCTCTCGTGGCCAGAGACGTTAACGGATCCTATTCCCTGGGTTCAGCCGAGATCACGCTGCATGTCCCCTATGATAGCGACAGCGATGGTCTTCCTGACTATTGGGAACTCGGATATCTGGGGAATCTCACCTCGGCGGCCGCCAGCGATCCCGATGGCGACAAAGTGTCGAACGAAGACGAATACGCCAACGGCACCAACCCGAACCTGGCGGTGGACACGGATACGGATGGTATTCCGGATGACTGGGAAGTCGCACACGGTTTGAACCCGAACGTGTCCGATGGTCACTTGGATACAGACGGCGATGGGCTGACGAACGCGCAGGAATATCTCCTCGGGACCAATCCGAATGATTTGGTCAACCCGGACAGCCTGACGGACACCGACGGTGATGGGATGCCCGATGTTTACGAGACGCTCGTCGGACTGAACAACGCGGCCGATGAT